>JALYJV010000001.1 GCA_030775105.1 Pseudomonadota bacterium
AATACCGACAACTGGGATATCGACACTTCGGTGATCGGTGAATTCGAGACCGCGGCGATCCAGCATCGACTGCTGATCGGCGTCGAGCGCTATGAAGAGAACTCGTTCAATGCCTACGGCTATGGAGCGGATCCTGACGGCACCGGCTTTCCGATCGATCTGTTCGATCCGGACTACAGCGGGACGCTGCCGACCCGGGCCGACACGGACTTCGACCCTTACCGAACGAAGACCGCGCAGACCGGCATCTACGTCCAGGACCAGCTGAGCCTCGCCGACTGGACGCTGACGGTCGGCGTGCGCTACGACGAATCCGAAGTGGATTCCGGCGCCGCCAACCGCGACTACGACCTGACACCGCGCGCCGGCATCACCTGGCAGTTCGTGCCCGGCATCGCCGTGTACGCGAACTACAGCGAGTCATTCCTGCCGCAGAGCGGCCAGCTGCTCGGCGGCGGCAATGCCGAGCCGGAAACCGGCGACAACCGTGAAGCCGGCATCAAGGGCGAGCTGCTCGACGGCCGCCTGATGTTCAGCGCGGCGCTCTATGAGCTGCTGCGCCAGAACCTGACGACGGCGGTGCCGAACCAGCCGGAGTTCGTCGTGCAAACCGCCGAGGCGCGCAGCCGCGGCTTCGAGATCGACGGCGCCTGGGAAATCCTGCAGGGCTGGACGACGCAACTTACGTACACCTTCGTCGACGCCGAGACCACCGAGGAGCAGACCGTGTTCGGCGTCACGACGCCCAAGGGCACGCGCCTGGTCAACGTGCCGAAGAACATCCTCAGTGCCTGGTCGCGCTACAACATCCAGACCGGCGGCCTCGCCGGCCTCGGCGCGGGACTTGGCGTGCGCCACTACTCCGACCAGTCCGGCGATACCAACGACACGTTTTCGCTGCCCGAGTACACGCTGGTCAATGCCGCGCTGTATTGGACACGCGGTCCGGTGCGCCTGCAGGCCAACCTCAACAACCTGTTCGACGAGGAGTATTACGTCGGCTCGTACGATGCGCTGTACGTGCTGCCGGGCACGCCGCGCGAGTGGACGGCGAGCCTGCGCTACAGCTTCTGAGACCGTCGACCCCGTGGCAGAGCCGCCCACCCGGGCGGCTCTGTTTCGTCGCGGCGGGCGCCGCGATTTTCCAGGACAGCGGTGATCTGGGACCATACGGCGATGCAACGTCGCCAATTCCTCCAGGCCAGCGTCGCCGGTGTCAGCCTCGGCCTGCTCAAGCCACTGGCTGCGCTCGCCGCCGCCAACAGCGCTGACGCGCAGCTCGAAGCGCTGCTGCAGCGTCACACCGAGCGGTTCCTGCATCGCTCGCCCGAAACCGCAACCGCCTACGGCTACGACAGCGGCGCGAACGCCGCGCTGCGCAGCCGGCTCGACGATCGTTCCCTCGCCGCGATCGCGCGCGATCGCTCCGCCGTCGCGCAGGGCTTGAAGGAACTCGCTGCAATCGATCGCAAGGCACTGTCACCCGCGGCCGTGCTCGACTACGACGTCGCGCAGTTCGTCTACGAAGACCTGCGCGACACGCTGGCGTGGTACGGCTACGTCGACATCGATCTGCGGCCGAGCCCGTACGTCGTCAGCCAGATGAACGGCACTTACTACTGGCTGCCGGACTTCATCGGTGGCCGCCATCCGCTCGCCGAAAAGTCTGACGTCGATGCGTATCTCGCGCGCCTGTCGGCGCTGGCAACCGCGCTCGATCAGGAAACCGAACGCATCAAGCACGATGCCGGACTCGGCGTGATCCCGCCGGACTTCATCATCGACCGGACTATCGCGCAGATCGCCGGCCTGCGTGACATGGCACCGGCGACGACGCCGCTGATCGAACCCGCGCTGCAGCGCGCAGCCGATGCGAAGCTGCCGGACTTCAGAGCCCACGCCGGGAAGATCTTCACGCAGCAGATCGCAGCGGCGCTGACGCGGCAGATCGATGCACTGCAAGCCCTGCGCGCCAAGGCGGTCGACACCGCAGGCGTCTGGCGCCTGCCGGACGGCGATGCGTACTACGCAACCGCGCTGCGCTCGAACACGACGACGGCGCGCAAGGCCGCCGAGCTGCACGACAGCGGCCAGGCGCAGGTCAAGGAACTGCTCGCCGAGCTCGACGCTGCGCTGCGTCGTCAGGGTTACACGATGGGCAGCGTCGGCGAACGCATCGGCGCGCTGAACAAGGACAAGCGCTTCCAGGTGGCGGCCGACGACGAGGGCCGCGCGCAGCTGCTCACCAGGGCGCAGGCGCTGCTCGACGACATCCGCGTGCGCCTGCCGCGCGCGTTCGGCACGATCGCCATCGATCCGATCGTCGTGCGGCGCACGCCGGTCGCCGTCGAAGGCAGCTCGCCCGGCGCGTTCTACAGTCCGGGCACCGGCGACCAGCCGGGTACGTTCTCGCTGAACCTCAAGCAGCCGGACGAACTCGCGCTGTGGCGCCTGCCCACGCTCGCGTATCACGAAGGCATACCCGGGCATCACTTCCAGGGCTCGGCGCTCAGGCACGCCGCTGCGCTGCCGTTGTTCCGCAAGGTCGTGCGCTTCTCGTCGTACACGGAAGGCTGGGCGCTGTACGCCGAACAGGTCGCCGACGAACTCGGCGTCTATGAAGACGATCCGGTCGGCCGCATCGGCTATCTGCAATCGGGACTGTTCCGCGCCGCACGCATCGTTGTCGACACCGGCATCCATCACAAACGGTGGACGCGCCAGCAGGCGATCGACTGGATGGTCACGCAGATCGGCGAGCCGCTGATGTCGGCCACGCGCGAGATCGAACGCTACTGCGTCTATCCCGGCCAGGCCTGCAGCTTCAAGGTCGGCGCCAACACGATCGTCACGACGCGCGAAGCGGCGCGCAGAAAGATGGGCGCCGGCTTCGACATCCGCCGCTTCCACGACCTCGTGCTGAACTCGGGGCCGATGCCGATGGCGGTGCTGGAGCAGATGATCGGGCGATGGAGCGCAGGCTGACGCCCGCGATCATTCCGGAAATTCGCCCGGCATTGGCGGACCACAGTCTCGCTGGCAAACGAGCGCCTTCCTTTGACGAAATTCTGGACAAGCTGTCATTGCCGCGCATGCGGGAATCCAAAGCGGAGCGCACAGTGGATGTATCGCTGCGCTCGCCCTTCAGGCTGTGCTGTGGAGTCGTCGGGTCCGGTTATCGAGCGCGCGCCACCGGAGACAGCATCGCGCGCTCGGCAAGCGCCTCAATGTCGATCGTGGGGACTTGGGCCACTTCGAACTCGGCGCGCCAATGCGCCGCGATTGTCTCCTCGATCCCATCTACGAGCGCCAGGGCGTCTTGTCGACTCAGTCCGAACCGCCCGGACTGGCTCAATGCGTTTCGCAGAGTAGAAGCCCTGCCTTCGGCGCCCATCTCCATCGCCTGAGATGCTTCCTGTCCGGCTCGCCACAGCGGCACCAGATCGTAGGCCGGCGTGAGGTCGAGATACTGTCCATCCCAGAACGCGGCGTGGTTACGCGCGTGGTCATCGGTGTTGCCAACCAGAATGTTGAATACCATCCGGCGGAACAGCTCTCGCGCATCGTCGACGCCGCCGCGGGAGTGCCTGATCAGCAGCTCGGCAAAAGCCGGGTATGACGCCAGACGCGCTTCGGTTTCATCGAGGTCGAGCAGGGTGAGTGCCGACAATAGATGTCGACGGGAGAGCGTTCCGTCTTCAACGGGAACACGATCGAATCGCCTGACGAGCAGGACGTCCTTCTGGTCTATGCGCTGCAGGTCCACTGCGGCGACATTCAGCCCGCAGCGGGCCGCCAGCTGCATGGTGGCCAGCTCGGCACGCACAACGGCGCGCCTGTCGGATGTGGACTGGAACTTTGCCACCGAGCCAACGCCGCCATCACGCAGCAGCGCCTTTGGGCGTGCGCCGCCGATTGACGTGCCGTGCTCCAGTGCGGCCGCCAGCGCGGGGGTGAGCGGCTGATTGAGTTCCAGCGCCGCTGCGGCGCCAAGTAGCTCCACTAGCGTTGACGGCGTTTGCGTTGCCTGACTGTACTCGTCGTACCCCGCCTGGAAATGCAGCGCACCGATGCGATCGCCGCGACTGTCGGCAAGGTAGTCCAGCTCGCCAAGCCCGGCCACCTGGTTTCGATACTCGATGACGCGCCGACCCCAATGGTCAGGACCGGCGTCGTCAATCGGACCCGGGAGTCTTCCCCCAATTCGGGGCAGTGGAATCCGATCACGCAGTGGATAGCGCTGAGGCGCGACAGGAATGGCTGCGGGGTTTGATGTATACCGGCGGCTGTACTCGAACCGATAGTACGGCCCGTCTGCGCGGACGCGCCCACACAGTACCGGGTTCACATCGCCAGGCAGAAAGATCCAGACGGCGAGTTCAGAAGTCGCCATCGAAGGTCTCCGGGCTGGCTCTGGCGCGACCAGATGCTGCGGCCAGCTGAGCGGCCTGATGCTCGGCCGTCTTCGACAGCGCTTCAATTCCGACCGCCCATAACAGGCCGACCAAGGTGCCAGCGGCAACACCTGGGTCGCCGGCCTCCACGGCCCGGACGGTTCGCTCTGCAAGCCCAAGGCGCTTGGCCAGCACGGCTTGGGATTCGTTGCGCGCCAAGCGCGCCCGACGCAGCGCGATCCCGAGCTGCTTGAGCTCGTGGGTGACTGGAGAGAGATGATGCACCGCGTTCGACATAGGCAGGATTATGCCGGTATGAATCTATACCGGCAACATATTGCCTTCAAGGATGTGCTTTGCATTCTTCAACTGGTATGATAAGTTGACCACATGCCAGCCAAAGCCTACGCCCCGGTTTCCCGCCTGTCCCTGTCCGAGTCGGTCTACCGCCAGTTGTCGGACAAGATCCTGCGCGGCGAACTGCCACCGGGTGAAGTCCTGCCGGCGGAGCGCGAGCTGTCGGAGGCGCTGGGCGTGAATCGCGGTGCGGTGCGCGAGGCGATCAAGCGCTTGCAACAGGCCGGGCTCGTCGCCGTCCGTCAGGGCGGCAACAGTCTGGTTCTCGACTATCTGGCCGAAGGAGGCCTGGAATTGCTACCGAATCTGTTGACGCATGCCGATGGTCGGGTCAATGGCGCTGTCGTGCGCTCGGTGATGGCAATGCGCTCGTCGCTGGCGCCGGACATCGCCGCCTCGGCGGCGAAGAAAGGCGGTGCCCGCCTCGCCGATGAACTCGATGCGCTGCTGCTCGAAATGCAGGCGGCGTCGAAGAACCTTCCGGCGCTGCAGAAACTCGCACTGGAGTTCTGGAAGAAGCTCGTCGAACGTGGCGGCAACATCGCGTACCGCCTCGCGTTCAACTCGATGACCAAGACCTACAGCCAGGTTCAGACCGTGCTCGCGCAGGTGCTGGAAGCGGAATTCCGCGACCGCGCGAATCTCGGCGCAATCGCGGCGGCAGTACGCAAGGCAGATGTGGAAGCGGCGCGCGCGGCGGGGCTGCGTCACGTCGAAATCGGCCGTCAGGCGCTGGTTCGAGCGCTCGACGTCGTTGAAGCCAGTGGAGGTCGTCTGTGAGCACCATGCACTCGAATGATCGTGAAATGATGGCCGCGGCCAATACCGCGCAGCGCAATCCGATGCGCCCGCCGGACACGCTGCCGCGCGACGCAGCAACTGCACTCGGCGTGTTCTGGAAACATCCGAGCACGCTGCTGATCGTCAGCTTCGTCGTGCTGTTCGCCGCCGCGCGGCTTGCGGTCGGCGGCTGGAGTTGGGTCGACGCAGCGATTGCGCTAGCTCTCGTCGCGTATTTCCCGATCAACGAATGGCTGATCCACGTCGTGATGCTGCACTACCGGCCGCGCAAGATCTTCGGCCGCACGATCGACTTCTATCTGCCGGTCACCCATCGCCGTCATCACGCCGACCCGTGGAACCTGAAGTGGGTGTTCATCCCGCGGCACGTGCACGCCTGGACGCTGCCGGCGATGGCGCTGATCCTGTGGCTCGGCTGGCCGGTCAAGGAGCTCGTGCTGACC
>JALYJV010000002.1 GCA_030775105.1 Pseudomonadota bacterium
CGTCGATGGTGTGCAGCTCTATCGCAACAGCATTGCCGAGCGGCAGAAGCAGGTGCTCGACGACATGTTGAACAAGCTCGAACAGGCCGTGCTCAACGCCCGCTCAGGTACGCGCGAGGAAGCCGAGCTGCGTATCCGCGAGGCGGATCTGGTCATGCAGTTCGTTGCGAAAGCCCGCGTGATCAAGCCTACAGGGCGCCTCGTGCTGCATAGCGGATTCGATCCGCGCAAGATCGATCTGCAGGACGGCGATGTGCTGCGCATTCCGCGCAAGGTCAATACCGTGGCGATACAGGGCGAAGTGTTCTTTCCGAGTTCGTTCGTCTACCAGGACGGCAAATCGGTGGAGTACTACCTGCAGCAGGCCGGTGGCATGACGCAGAAAGCCGACGCCAGCAAGGTGTTCGTGATGCGCCCGAGCGGTGAACTGGTCGAAGCCGATCTGGGCTGGTTCTCGAGAACCAAACTTGAGCCGGGCGACGAAGTGATGGTGCTGCCGCGCGTTGACGACAAGAGTTTCCAGCTGACCAAGGACATCATCCAGGTGCTGTATCAGTTGGCCTTGTCTGCAGGTGTTGTGCTGAGCATCTGAGGCGGCCATCCAGAGGCGCAGCATGAATTTTTTCCTGGCGCGTGGCCGCATGCTGGCAGCGCGTAACAGACGCATCCTCAAGGCCTTGCCGGGGATGCGCAAGCTCGTGCACGTACTGCAGCGGCGCGAGTATGCGCGGTGGAGCAGGCGGGTTGAGCCGGGCTCTGCGGAACTGGAAGCGATGCGGGCAGAAGCGGTGCGAATCGGAGCGAGTGCGCCACGGGTCAGCATTCTGATGCCGGTGTTCAACACACAGCACGCGCACCTCGAAGCAGCGATTGAATCGGTGCGCGCCCAGGCTTGGCTGCACTGGCAGCTCTGCATCTGCAACGACGGGTCCAGTGATCCTGAAATACGCGCGATGCTGGATGCCTGGGCGCAAAGGGATTCACGCATCCGGGTCTGCCACCTGCCGCAGAATCAGGGCATTGGCCTGGCGACCAAGGCAGCGCTGGCTCTGGCTGACAGTCCGTTCATCGGCTTCCTGGATCACGACGACTGTCTGGCTCCCTGGGCGCTGTACTTTGTTGCGCGCACGCTATTGGCGCGACCGCAGCTCGATGTTCTGTACTCCGACGAAGACAAGCTTGATCTGGCCGGGCAGCGCTATTCGCCGCACTTCAAACCGGATTGGAATCCCGAGCTGTTTCACGGCGCTAACTACCTGTGCCATTTCGTGGTGCTGCGAAGAATCGTGCTCGATGCTGCGGGCGGACCGCGTGGTGGCTATGACGGCGCGCAGGATTTCGACCTGCTCATGCGATGTGTCGCGCAAACGACTGCAGAGCGCATCGTGCATGTTCCCGCAGTCCTGTATCACTGGCGGGAATCAGAGACATCGACTGCGCGCAGCATCGACGCAAAACCGTATGCACATGCGGCAGGGCTCGCCGCGTTGAAGGCCTTGCAGGGGGAGGGCGCGGTGGAAGTTGGCGACGGCCCGTTTCCTGTGAGCTACCGCGTGCGCCATCCGCTGTCTGCTGACGCACCCTTGGTCAGCATTCTGATCCCGACGCGGGACGGGCTTGAACAGTTGCGCCGATGCATAGACAGCATCGTCGGCATCAGCACGTACCGGGCGTTTGAACTGCTGGTTCTGGACAATCAGAGCAGTGATCCGCAGATGCTTGCGTACCTTGCCGAACTTGCGGCGCAGCCGTACGTACGGGTGCTGCGTTATGACCATGCGTTCAATTATTCGGCCATCAACAACTTTGGCGCCGAACACGCGCGCGGTGAAGTGCTGCTGTTGCTGAACGATGACGTAGAAGTGCGCAACTCCGATTGGCTTGAGGAAATGCTGGGGCAGCTTCTGCGCCCGGGAATCGGCGTCGTTGGCGCCAAGCTGTATTACCCGAACGGGCGCATCCAGCATGCCGGCGTCATTCTTGGCATCGGCGGTGTTGCTGCGCATGGGCACAAGCATTTCATCGGCAGCGACTTTGGGTACTTCGGCAGATTGAGCCTGACGCAGGCGGTTTCGGCGGTCACCGGGGCGTGCCTGATGGTGCGCCGTCGGGACTATCAGCGCCTGCAAGGTCTTGACGCTACCGAACTGCCGATTGCCTACAGCGATATCGATTTCTGCCTGCGCCTGTCCGAGTTGGGTCTGCGCTGCGTGTGGACCCCATATGCGGAACTGACCCATCACGAATCGCTGTCGCGCGGCCGCGACTACACACCGGAGAAGCGCCAGCGGCTTGCGCGCGAGGCGCGGGTGATGCGCGGACGCTGGGGAGCAAAACTGGACTCTGATCCGGCCTATAACCCGAATCTGACGCTCGATCGCGAAGACTTTTCTCTGGCCGATCAGCCAGAGTCTTATCTGGACAGACTGAATCGCTTAACGTAGTCGGCGATTATTCAATGCGCGGTACGCTGGAGTGCGCCAGAGCCGCCACAGGCTGGCCACATGCCAAAGGAAGTGTTCGCGGCGCTTGAGCGTATTGCGATTCGCCGCATGCGTGATGCGCACATCGCACAGCAGGCAGACCTTCAGCCCCAGCGCTCGCGCTCGCAAGCCGAGATCGACGTCTTCGCAGTACATGTAGTACTGCTCGTCGAAGCCCTGCAGACGATCGAAGGTTTCGCTGCGCAGGGCGAGAAACAGTCCCGCCAACCAGTCCACCTCGAGCGTTCCGGATGTGGTCTTCACGACGTCACGATGGCGTCCGCGCAGGTATCGGCGCAGCAGGCTGCCCGGCGTGACCAGTGAGCGGCCATTGTCTTCCGGCACGCCATTCGGATCGCAGGCCAGCGGCGAGGCAATGCCGCAGTCCGCTGCGGACAGCGCCGCTTCAAGCGCGGGAAAGGTGTTGTGCTCGATGGCGAGGTCGGGATCAGCCGCCAGCACGTAGTGCGACTGTGCGCCGAGCAGCGCGGCGTTGTGGTTGGCGGCAAACCCGCGCGGTTGCGCATTGCGGATGACCCGGGTGCGTTCGAGAACAGTTGCGGGCAGCTGCTGCAGGAAGTCGGTGTCTTCGCTGGCGTTGAACGTGAGGACGAGCCGGTACTCGATGCCGTCCAGGTGCCGCCGCAGATCGTGGATGCCCTGCAGGATGCGCGCGCCGTGGCCATGACTGACGATGGAGATGGTCCACAGCACCTGAGCGCTCTCAGGTCTCATGCGCCGTTCCGTATCGGCCCGGAGCGGCCGCGCAGGCCATCCATGGTGCCGTGGACCATGTGCCGCAGTTTGTCGATGCGCGCATCTTCGAACAGCACGACCTTGATCAGCAGCTTGAGTCCGCTGAGCAACTCGTAGGCCATCCAGCCCGGGAAGCGCCGCGCATAGCGTCGCGCCAACAGGACCCGATTGCGGCTGATGTAGTAGTGGCGCATCGCGCTGTGATGGGTCGGGAATACCTTCGCGCCCAGCAGGCGCTGCTCGCTGGCATGGCCCAGCGCATGCTGCAGCGCTGCGCCGGGAACCGCGATGATCTGATAGCCGTGCTGGCGTGCGCGCAGGCAGTACTCGGTGTCGACCAGATCGACGAACAGGGCTTCGTCAAAACGCCCGAGCTGCTCCCAGGCCGCGATGTTGATCAGCATGCCCGAGCCGATCGCCAGATCAACCGGCTTCGGTGCGCGCAGCTGATCTGCGTAGAGCAGCTGGAAGAACGGCCCGCTGTGCCCGGACGAGCTGGGCCAGCGGCAGCGGTTGTTCGGGTGCGCGTACTGAATGGCCGGGACCAGCACGGCGACCCGCGCGTCCGGGCCCAACGAGCTTTCTGCCTTGCGCAGCGTGTCGACCATCTGCGGGCTGGGTGTGCTGTCGTGATCCAGCAGCAGGGCCTGGGTCGCGCCGAGCCGTGCGCACTGTGCGATGCCCTGATTCAGCGCTGCGGCGAGGCCGATGTTCGAGGCTCTGGAAATGACCTGGATCCGGTCTGGGTAGCGGGCGGACACGTCGTCCAGATCCGGGTGCTGGTCCGAGCCGTTATCGATCACGACCACGAAATCGGTTTGTGCGAGTGCCGCGGCGACGCGTTCGGCCAGGCCGGCGGGCGGGTTGTAGGTCACGATCACGCTGGCCAGCGGCATGGCGACGGTGTCAGGTAAATGGACAGGCACAGAGGGGCCACAGGCGTGGTCGGGCATCGGAGATGTATCATGATAGCCGCTGCCGCTCTGGGCGGGTTCCGGGGCGCTGATGCCGATGGGCAATGCTGCGGGTCTGGGCCTGTCACTCGCGCCGGCGGCGCATCCTGAGACCAGTACCACGCATGAATGTAGAAATGCCATCCGGCCGCTGCAGTCGGACTTCCCGTTGTTACAAGGCTGCAGCAGCTGACAGACCCCTGTTGGCGGAGCGCTGTGCATGAATGCGGTTAGTGCAGGCACGGAACAGCTGCGCAGGGCGATCCTCGTACTGGGCATGCATCGCAGCGGAACCTCGGCGCTGACCCGGGTCGTCAGCCTGCTGGGCGCCGACCTGCCGACGAATCTGATGCCGGCCCGCGATGGCAACAACGAGGCCGGCTTCTGGGAATCGACCGACATTGCCCAGCTCAATGACCAGCTGCTCGAAGCACTGGGGTCGAGCTGGGACGACTGGACTGCCTGCGATCTCACCCGTCTGGGCGCGGCGGACCTGCAGGATTTTCAGGCGCGCGCGCTGGCGATACTCGAGCGCGATTTCTCCGATTCCGCCATTTTCGTTCTCAAGGATCCGCGCATCTGCCGGTTGCTCGGATTCTGGACGCCGTTGCTGCAGCAGTTCGGGTGCGATGTGCGCTGCATGCTGTCGGTGCGGCATCCGCTGGAAGTCGCCGGGTCGCTGGAAAATCGCGACGGATTCGTTCCACTGAAGTCCTGCTTGCTGTGGCTGCGTCACATGCTCGATGCCGAGTACGCAACCCGCGACCTGCCGCGACTGGTCCTGCCTTACGACGCCTTACTGCAGGACTGGCAGTCGCTGATCGAACCGATGGCTCAGGTTCTGGGCCTGACGGCGCCAGCGGACCGCCCGGCCGTGACGGCAGAAATCGGCGGCTTCCTCCGGCATGGTCTGCGTCACCACGCTGCAGACATGGACAGCCTAAGCCGCCGGCCCGATATCGTTGCCTGGGTGGCTGCGGCGTTTGCCGAGCTGCTGGCGATCCACGCGCAGGCGGACACCCCGGCGCATCGTGCCGCGCTGGATGCGACCCGACACGAATTCGACGCCGCTTGCCGCGTGTTCGGCGCGGCGCTGACGGCCGATATCGAAACCCGACGTGGTCTGCAGAACGACATCAAGAGTCTGCAATCGCGACTGGCGGTCATGGAGGCTGAGCAGGCCGCTCTGAATGATCGAGCTGCCCGGTTGCGCGACCAGATTGCAATGATGGATCGCAGCGCCCGGGGGAAGGCTGCGGAAGCTCGCGCGCAGGCTGCCGAAGCTGCCCAGGTCCTGGCGGCAGCGCGGGCCACAATCAAGGGGCTGGAGCGATCGGCTGCCGATACGGCGCGGATCACCGACATCCAGCGGCGGCGCGCTCTGAAGTTGCTGGCCGAGCGCGATCAGCTGGCGCTGAGGCTGGCGCGGCGCGAATACAGTCGCTGGTGGCATCGGCTGCTGCGACCGCTCGCGATGCCCGTTGCGAACGGGCAGTTGTGGTGGGTGCCGCGCTGGAGTCTGCCGCCGCGGCATGGCTTCGGGGCGAAGCTGGGTCTCATGGCACGTCTGCGTCTGAACCGTATTGGCAGAAGATTGCTGGCTGCCGGCCTTTTCGACCCGTACTGGTACCTGCAGGCGCACCCGGACATCGTGATGCACGGTGCCGACCCGCTGTGGCACTGGCTCGCAGTCGGCTGGCGCGAAGGGCGAAAGCCCAATGCGATGTTCGATACGCGCTGGTATCTGATGCGCAATCCGGACGTCGCGTCGGCCGGCGTCAATCCGCTGCTGCACTATCTGACTCATGGAGCCGAGGAAGGGCGTCAGCCCGGGCCCCTGTTCGATGCCAGCGGATATCTGGCGCGCAATCCGGATGTGGCGCGTGCCGGGCAGAACCCGCTCGCGCATTACCTGAACTACGGTGTACACGAGGGGCGCCAGCCCAACAGCTACATCAAGCTCGATTGGTATCAGCAGCAGCACCCGGAGATCGCGCGCGCGGGCGTTGATCCCCTGCGCCACTATCTGCTGCTTGGCGGATTCGAGGGGCGCCAGCCCAGCCCAGGCTTCGATGGCACCGAATATCTTGTCCGCAATGCCGATGTCATGGCCGCAGGTGCCAATCCGCTGGAGCACTATCTCGGCTGGGGCGTGCACGAGCGGCGGCAGGGCACTCCGCATGCGGAGAAGTCATCCTGGCGGCCGGCCGATCCGTCGCAGATGCGCCTGCCGGCGGAAGTCGAGATC
>JALYJV010000003.1 GCA_030775105.1 Pseudomonadota bacterium
CTGCACGACCATCTCGCGACTCGGCCGCGCGCGGCCGGATTCGAGAAAGCTCAGATGACGCTGCGAGACCTCGGCGTTCATCGCGAGGTCGAGCTGCGACAGGTGACGGGCGCGCCGGACGTCGCGGAGCAATGTGCCGAAGCCGGCAAGATCAGAGCCATGGGTTTGCATGCATCGATTCTGGCACGCGGCGGCCGCAAAGCGATTACCTCAGGCGTAATTGAGGCACTGCATCCCAGCCGGCACAGTGGCGGCGCATTCCACCACTGGAGACTCAAGATGAATCGCACTGTACTGATGCTTGTCCTGGCCCTCGTCACGCTCGATTTCGCGGTTCTCAGCGGTTACGCGATCCTCCAGCATGGCTACCTGGGCCTGTTCGAATACCAGCTCGCCAGCCCGGCCGGCTGGCAGGTCCTCGCCGATCTGGTGATCGTCGCGACGATGGCGATGGTCTGGATGATTGCTGATGCGCGACGTACGGGGCGCACGGTCTGGCCCTACCTGCTCACGACCGTGTTCCTCGGCTCCTTCGGTCCGCTGGCCTACCTGCTGATCGGCATGTTGGCCGCGCCGGACCGCCGACCGGCTTATGCCTGAGCCTCTAAGCTGGCATCGGCGCCGTGCCGGTGCCAGCAGATTCCGGAGAACCAACGATGGAACTCTTTACCAAGGCCGCACTGATCTTCATCTGTCTGATTCATGTGCTGCCGGGCCTCGGCGTGTTCGGCGGTGAACGCCTGCTCGCGTTGTATGGCGTCAGTCCGGACGAACCGAATCTGCAGATCCTGCTGCGCCATCGCGCCGTGCTGTTCGCGATGCTGGGTGCCGGCCTAGCTTGGTCCATCTTCATGCCGGCATGGCGGCCGGTGATGATCGGCGCGTCGATGATCAGCATGGTGACCTTCCTGATCATTGTCTGGCTCGAAGGCAATGCCAATGCAGCGCTGCGGCGTGCGGCCTATATCGACATTGTCGCCATCGTTGGCCTGCTTCCGGTGATCTGGGGCATGCTCGCTGAAAAGCCCACCACATAAACGCCCATGACCGAAGAAATCGAACTGCAGTGCGAAGACGGCGTGACCCTGCCGGCGACCGTCTGGCGTACATCGACCGACGGCGAGCTGCGCCGCGCCGTCGTGATCGCGCCGGCGCTCGGCGTGCCGCGCAAGTTCTACAACAAGTTCGCTGCTGCGCTCGCGCAGGCTGGACATAGCGTGCTGGTGTTCGACTATCGCGGCATTGATGGCGCCGGCAAAGAAGTCGCAACGCGCGACCTGCAACTGGCGCACTGGGGCCGGCGTGACCTGCAGAGTGCTTTGCGCTACGCGCGCACCCAACTGCAGGCCGACAAGCTTGCATTGGTCGGCCACAGTATCGGCGGCCAGCTGCCGGGCCTGGCGCCGGAAGCACAGCACGTCGATGGCTTCGTGATGGTCGCCGCATCACTGCCGCATGGCAGCCGTTACGGTTTGCGAGATCGGCTGCAGATCGAACTGCTGTGGCGTGTGTTCGTGCCGTTGCTCGGCCGTGGTGAACGCTTTCCGGCGCGGCGCATCGGTTTTGCATCGATCGATCTGCCGGGGCCTATTGTCCGCGAGTGGGCGGCGTGGGGATCGAGCAAGGACTATCTGTTCGATCCGCGCTTCGGCCTGGATACCAGCGCCTACGCCAAGCTCAAGGTGCCGCTGCTGGCCTACAGTTTTGAAGATGACGGTTACGCGTCAAGGGCCGCCGTCGAAGCGCTCAATGCGCGCTACAGCGCGGCAAAGCAAACGCATCGCCATATTGAGCGCGTGCCCGGGAAGACTTACGGACACTTCGGCTATTTCCGTGAATCGCAGCGCGATACGTTGTGGCGCGAGACTTTGGAGTGGCTCGAGGCGGCGCTATGAAGAAGCCGTCAGCGAAAATCACGTGATAGATATGGCAGCTCGCCAACCCAGTGCGAGCGATCGTGAAAGCGTTCGGCAATGACATGGGTGACCGTGTGCTGGCGTTGCAGGCGGCCCTGCACAATCAGGAACTGCGCGCCGACGATGGCGTCGCGTTCGGCTTCGATCAGCCTGGGGCGGACGATCAGGTTGACGATGCCGGTTTCATCTTCGAGCGTCATGAACATCGTGCCCTTGGCCGATCCGGGGCGCTGGCGAAACATGACGATGCCGGCGACGCGCACGGCCTGGCCGTCATCGACGTTCGACAGCGCGCTGTTGGTGGTGACGCGACCGCGCAGCAGGCGCTCGCGCAGCAGGCTGACCGGATGGCGGCGCAGGCTCACGCCGGTGCTCTGGTAGTCGGCCAATATGTCTTCGCCTTCGCGTGGGGCGGCGAGCGTGACCGCATCCTGCGGCAGAGACGCTGCTTCGAGCAGGCCGTCCAGGCGCTCGTGACCACGCGCCTGCCAGCGTGCCTGATAACGATGCCCGGCGATGGCGTGCAGTGCATCCGCACCGGCAAGCAGGTTCAGTTCGCGCCGGTTGAGTGCCGCACGGCGGGAAAGATCATCCACATCATCGAATGGCCGCGTTATCCGCGCGATGACAATGCGTGCTGCTGCTTCCGCATTGAAGCCGTTGACCATGCGCAGGCCAAGGCGGATCACGGCTGCGCCATCATCAGCGCGCTCAAGGTGGCAATCCCATCCGCTGTGCTGCACATCCACCGCGCGGACTTCGACGCCGACGCGGCGTGCTTCGGTGATCAGCATCGACGCCGGATAGAAGCCCATCGGTTGTGCGTTGAGCAGGCCGGCTGTGAACGCAGCAGGGTAATGGCATTTCATGTATGCCGAGTCATAAGCAAGCAGCGCAAAACTCGCCGCGTGGCTTTCCGGGAAGCCGTAGGAGCCGAAGCCGAGAATCTGCTTGTAGATGCGGTCGGCAAATTCCGCCGGGTACTTTCTCTCGGCCATCCCGGCCTTGATCTTGTGCTCGTACTTTTCCAAGCCACCGCTGCGCTTCCAGGCCGCCATCGAACGACGTAACTGGTCGGCCTCGCCGGGGGTGAATCCGGCAGCGACAACGACCAGACGCATCACCTGTTCCTGGAAGATCGGTACGCCATGCGTTCGCTCAAGAACCTGGCGAATGCCGTCGTTCGGATATTCCGGTTTTATCTTCTCCATCCGGTTCTTCAGATACGGATGCACCATGCCGCCCTGGATCGGACCGGGGCGCACGATCGCAACCTGCACGGTCAGGTCGTACAGATGGGCAGGCTTGAGGCGCGGCAGCATCGACATCTGCGCGCGCGATTCGATCTGGAACACGCCGACGGTTTCAGCGCGCTGGATCATCGCGTAGGTTGCCTTGTCATCGGGAGGAACCGTGCGCAGGCCGATCTGCGTGCCGTCATGTTCACGCTGCAGGTCGAAACTGCGCCGCAGCGCGCTGAGCATGCCGAGTGCGAGCACATCGACCTTGAGCAGGCCGAGCGATTCGAGATCATCCTTGTCCCACTGGATGATCGTGCGATCCGCCATTGCCGCGTTCTCCACCGGAACGAGCTGGGACAGCGGCTCGTCGGAGATCACGAAGCCACCGACATGCTGTGACAGATGGCGCGGGAAGCCGAGCAGTTCCTTGCTCAGCTTGAGCCAGCGCTGGATCGCCGCGCTGTCGGGATCAACGCCGAGTCGACGCAGGCGTTCGTGCAGCGCATCGGCATCATCCCACCAGGCCAGCGAGCCTGTGACGCGGTCGACCACTTCGGCGCCGATGTCGAGTGCGCGGCCGACATCGCGCAGTGCCGACCGCGGCCGGTAGCTGATCACGGTCGCGGCAATCGCTGCGCGCTCGCGACCGTACTTGTTGTAAACGTACTGGATCACTTCCTCGCGACGCTCGTGCTCGAAGTCGACGTCGATGTCCGGTGCCTCGTCGCGTTCGCGCGAGACAAAGCGCTCGAACAGCAGATCGTTGAACTCCGGATTGACCTCGGTGATGCCGAGCACATAGCAGACGATCGAGTTCGCGGCGCTGCCGCGACCCTGGTACAGGATGTTCTGGCGTTTGGCGTATTCAACAATGTCGTAGACGGTCAGAAAGAACGCTTCGTACCTGCAGTCGGCGATGATCGCCAGCTCTTTCTCAAGGTCAGCGCGAATGCGGCTGGGCATGCCCAGCGGCCAGCGTTGCGGTAGGTGGGTTCTGACCAGATGACGCAGGAAGCTCGTCGGCGTATGGCCCGCATCGACGAGTTCTTTCGGGTACGTGTATTTCAGTTCACCCAGCCGGAACCGGCAGCGCTCGGCGATGCGCAGGGTTTCGCGCAGCAGGGCCGGCGGATAGCGTTCGGCGAGTTCTGCGCGGCTGCGTAGATGGCGCTCCGCGTTCGAAAACAGGCGATAGCCGCAGGACTGCACCGGCAGGTGATGGCGCAGCGCGGTCATCACATCCTGCAGCTGGCGGCGCTCGCGGCAATGCATGTGCACGTCACCAGACGCGACCAGTGGAACCGCGAAGCGCCGCGACAGCCCGGTGAGATACGCGAGCTGTTGCTGGTCGGTGCCGTCACGATGCAGTTCGACGGCGATCCACAGCCGGTCCTCAAAACATTCGCGCAACCAGCTCAATTCTTCGATGTCAGCCTGGCCGCGCGGAATCCACAGCGCGCTGATGTCGCGCAGCTTGCCATCGAAATCCTGTCGGCCAAGCTGATAGCCGCCCTTGTGCGCGCCACGCCGGCCGCGCGTGATCGCGGCGCAGATCGTCGCGTAGCCGCGCTGGGTTTCGGCGAGCAGCACGCACTTCGGCCCATCCTGCAGCGTGAACTCGCTGCCGGTGATCAGTGGCCAGTTTGCGGCATCGCAGTCCTTGAGCTGTTGCCAGGCCCGCACGATGCCGGCCATCGAACATTCATCGGTGATCGCCAGCGCGGAATAGTTCTGGGCGAGCGAGGTGTCGACCAGTTCCTGAGGCGTCGACGCGCCGCGCTGGAAGCTGAAAGCCGACAACGCGTGCAGTTCTGCATATTCAGGCAATGCATTCACGCCCACCAGCCGTGCAGGAACCAGCGCTGGCTGCCGGTATCACGGAACACCCAAGCACAGGCGTTCTGCCAGTCGATCGTGTAGTAGTCGCGCTGCGCTTCGCGGCCGTCCCACCATCCGCTGTGGATATGTTCGGGCTCTCCGCGTGTATCCGGCGTAGCGTTGGCCGGCAAGGGCACCGGGCTCGGCAACAGCCACAGTGGCCGTTGATTGGGTGCGACTGCCGCATGGCCCGCTGCGTGCGGTACGGGCCGTGGCAATGGCAGCTTCTGCGCGGCGCGTTCGGGGCGGTGATCTTCGGCCACTGCAGGTGTCCACAACGCGGACTCGCCGAGTCGCGCAAGCAGGCGTTCGACGGTCGCTGCCCATTGCAGGCTGACATCGCTGTCGGCGTTGAACAGCGAAAGCTGACCACTCGGCACTGCGCTGAGATCGGTGGCGCTCAGACGCAGCGCCCGCACTGGAGTGTCGAGGGAGTCGCGGCCGAGACGCTCACGCAGGGCATCGAAGATGCGCGTGCCGTCGCGATGCGCGGCGACAAAGCGCAGGCCGAAGCGGGTGCGACGCTGACCGGCGTGTTCGCACTGCAGCTCGATGCTCTGCACGCCGGTGTCACGTGCACGCAGCCAAGCCTGCAGCTCGAAGCTCATGCGACGCAGCACGAACAGCAGGGGTTCCAGGGTCTCGACTTCACCTGCCAGCTCGAAGCGACGGCGAAATACCGGCGGCGGCGTGATCGCCTGCAGCGGCTCGGGTGCAAGACCACGCAGACGATCGAGCTGCAGCAGGCGCTCGTTGCCGAAGCGTTGTGCGAACCCTGAGCGCGGCAGCGCAAACAGGGCATCGAGCTGGCGCAGGCCCATGCCATCGAGCACATCAAGCTCGCTTTGTGGCCAGGGCAGTAAGGTCGATGGCAGTTGCGCGAGCCGTTGCAAGAGATCGGCCGTGTTCGTGACCGGCGTGTCATGGCCGGCAACGGCCAACAGCGCCGCGGCACTGCGTGTGGGCGCAATGCCGATCTGCGCGGTCTGCTGCAGCTCGTCGAGATCGGCGCGGATCGCAGCGCACAGCGCTTCGATGCCACCGAACAGGCGCAGGCTGCTGCCGATCTCGACCCAGGCCAGCGCGCGCGGGCAGCGACCCGGTTCCTGCAGTTCCTGGATTTCCGCAGCGACCGGACTGCCATAGCGATACAGCGCATGCGCGAGTCGCTTCAGCGCGACGCGCTCCGCTGCCGGTTTGCGATGTTGTGCGCGCAGATCCGGCTGGCGTGCGAGTGCTTCGCCGAGTGGGGTACCGGCGGCCATGCCGGCAGCCGGTGTGATCAGCCAGCGTCGCGCGCTGTGACTGTCGGTGACCGCATCGAGCGGATCGCGGAGGGCCAGCGCTTCAGCCGGCAAATGCGGAAAGTGGAGACAGAGCCAGAGCATGGCGGTGCGGTCATTGCGTTAACGCGTAATGCATCGACGGTCGGGCGCCGCGACACTTGAGAATCTCGACCTGCGCACGATCTTTCTCACGCACGATGCGCAGCCGCAGGCCGGCAATGCTGCTGTGCGCCGCTGCACTCAGCGGCCGGTACAGCAGGCCGATACCGTCACCGGTTTCAGCGGCGAGCTGCAGGCGCCGCAGCGCGGTGGTTTCGATGTGCGCCTGCCACAGCAGCACTGCACCGGCACGCGCATGCAGTAATTGTTCGACTGCCCACAGTGCATCGCTGTCATTGCGCGGTTCGATCACCAGTGCACGCGGCAGGTCGATCCCTGCCTGGGTCAGAGCCGGCGCATACGGCAGGCACGGCGGAGCGACAAAGGCGATGAAGCGACCGGCCTGGGTCAGGCGAGCGAGCAGTGGCAGTGCCAGCTTCAACTCGCCGACGCCGGGGCGCGCGTAGAGAATTTCGCTCAAGCCGCCGATCGGCCAGCCACCACCCGGCAACGCGTCATCCAGTGACGCGTGTCCGGTGGGCGTTGCGCGGATCGGCGCCGCACCCGATCCACGCCACAGGCGCGGATCGTGCAACAGCGTCTGCAGGGATGCGGCAGCCCTCACGCGAGGATCGAC
>JALYJV010000004.1 GCA_030775105.1 Pseudomonadota bacterium
GCGCGACGCCACGCTATTGGGAAGACGTGCAGGAAGGCGACGCGCTGCCGCGCATGATGAAGGGACCGATGACGGTCACCGGCTTCATCTGCTACGCGCAGGGCTGGGGCGGTCTGTACATCCGCGCCAACAAGCTCGCGTGGCAGCAGCACCACAAGCATCCGGGCCTCGGCATCAAGAACCGCTTCAACATTCCGGATTGTCCGGAGCGCGTGCATTGGGAAGAAGAGTTCGCACTCAAGGTCGGTACGCCAGGCGCCTACGACTACGGCCCGGAGCGTTGCTCATGGCTGACGCATCACATGACCAACTGGCAGGGCGATGCCGGCTTCCTGCGCAGCAGCCACTGCCAGATCCGCCGTCACAATCCGGAAGGTGACACCGTGTTCATCAATGGCGAAGTCACTCGCAAGTTTGAAGAAGGCGGCCGCAAGCTGGTCGAGATCAAGCAGGAAGCGAAGACACAGACGGGTGAGGTCTCCGCGTTCGGCGGTGGTATCGTTGAACTGACCTGAGTTGATGGGGGCAGGGGAACGCCGCGGGGCAATATCAGTTGGCTCCGCGGCGTTGCTGTTTCCGACGTGCGGAACGGCGGCGGATACCAGGGATAAGCCGGAGGTGTCCGTTCTGCGGCGAGCGCTCGCCGGGCATCGCGCAAGGCCACTGGATCGGGTTGTCGCTTCGGGGCAAGAAATGCAGGGTGTTGCGTCGCTTCGGGTCAAGTATTGATGACCGTCGCCCCGGTAACATGTCTACAGAGTACGAGAGGAGTGCCGCGGGTCTCACCCGCGTGCTGACCAGTGCCGGGAGTCCATTGGATTGCCGGAATATGAGGGGACATTTGATGAAACGAGTTATCACTGCCGCGGCGGCGAGTCTGATCGTCGGCCTGGGCGCGGGAATCAGCCTTCCGGCATCGGCGCAGGACAGCGATCTGGATTCCTTCCTCGACTCGTTGCCGGTTGAAGAACCTGCGAAGTCGACGCCATCCGCCAAGCCGGAGCCGGCGACGACCGTCGCCCCTGAGGAGAGCAGCGCCCCTGAAGCAGCTGCCAGCGAACCCGGGACCGACAGCGCACCTGAAGCCGCTGCAGCCAGCGAACCCGAAGCGGGTAGCGCGTCCGAAGCTGCAGCCAGCGAACCCGAAGCGAGCAGTGCGCCCGAAGCTGCTGCAGGCGAACCCGCACCGGAAGACACGATGACGGCGCAGCCGCCGCTCGACGTCATCGAGCTGCCGGACAGTGAGCCTGCACCGGACACGGTTTCGACACCGGCGGCACCGCGCAGTCGCGTCATCGAAGAAATCATCGTGACCGCCCAGCGCCGCGAGGAAAGCGTGCAGGACGTGCCGATCTCGATCACGGTGTTCGACGGCAAGCAGCTGTCCAACGCCAACATCACCAATTCCGCCGACCTCGCGACGCAGACGCCGTCGCTGTCGACCAACACCCGTTTCGGTGCCGATAACGCGACGTTCTCGATCCGCGGCTTCACCCAGGAACTGCGCACCACGGCATCGGTCGCCACCTACATGGCTGAAGTCGTCGCGCCGCGAGGCCAGAGCTCGCAGACCTCCGGCGACGGCGCTGGTCCGGGCGCACTGTTCGATCTTGCCAACGTGCAGGTTCTCAAAGGACCGCAGGGCACGCTATTCGGCCGCAACACCACGGGTGGCGCGGTGCTGCTGGTGCCGAACCGGCCGAAGGACGAGTTCGAGGGCTACATCGAGCTGTCGGGCGGCGAGTGGGGCATGCTGCGCCAGCAGGGCGTGCTCAACGTGCCGGTCTCGGACGACTTCAAATTGCGTCTGGGCGTTGACCGCAATCAGCGCGACGGTCACCTGCGCAATGTCGTGAACATCGGTGCCAGCGAGCTCGGCAGCGTCGACTACACCTCGGCGCGCCTGAGCACGGTCTGGGACCTCAGCGACAGCGTCGAAAACTACACGATCCTGTCGTACATCGACTCGGAGAGCACCGGCTACAGCTCGCAGCTGTATGCCTGCAATGCCGGCTACCTCACCGGCGGATTCTTCCTGCAGTTCTCGGGGACGCTGCACTATCCCGCCTGCGCCGATCAGCTCGGCCGGCAAGAGGCCGCCGGTCAGAACGGCTTCTACGACGTCGTCAGCACGATCGCTTCGCCGATGACGAACATCAAGGAAAAGCGCCTGATCAACACGCTGACCTGGGAGCTCAGCGATGATGTCACGCTGAAGAACATCCTCGCCTACGCCCATCTGAACACGGAAAACGGTTCCGACATCTTCGGCACCCAGTTCCGCTACAACGTGCCTGCTGTCATCATCCCCCGGCTGCCTGTCGTGCAACCGCTGCTCGATCTGCTTGGCATCTCGAACACCGTTCCGCTGGATCCGGACCCGAGCCGTGAGTTCAAGACCGGCGTGTCGGTGGCGAATCCTGACTTCCCGGTCACCAGCCAGGAAACCTTCGTTGCCGAACTGCAGCTGCAGGGCACTGCCTTCGAAGGTTCGCTGGACTGGCAGGGTGGCGTGTACTACGAGAACAGCCGTCCGGACGGATTCTCGGGCAACAACTCCGC
>JALYJV010000005.1 GCA_030775105.1 Pseudomonadota bacterium
GCTGCGCGCGATCTTCGGCGAGAAGGCCAGCGACGTGAAGGACACGTCCCTGCGCGTCCCGGCCGGCATGGACGGCACCGTCATCGACGTGCGCGTTTTCACCCGTGAAGGCGTGAAGAAGGACAAGCGCGCACTGGCGATCGAGGAAACCGAGCTGGCACAGGTCCGCAAGGACTTGGCCGACCAGCAGCGTATCTTCGAGGACGACATCTACGATCGTCTGCGCAAGATCCTGCTCGGCAAGGCTGCGGACGGCGGTCCGAACAAGCTCAAGAAGGGCGCCAAGATCGACGCCGAATACCTCGACAGCGTCGAGCGCGATAAGTGGTTCGAGATTCGCCTGGCCGACGACGCCGCGCAGAACCAGCTTGAAGCCGCCAACAAGCAGCTCAAGGACATGCGTTCGGAATTCGACAAGCGCTTCGAGGACAAGAAGCGCAAGATCCAGTCGGGCGACGAGCTGTCGCCGGGCGTGCTCAAGATGGTCAAGGTCTACCTGGCCGTGAAGCGCCGCATCCAGCCGGGCGACAAGATGGCCGGCCGTCACGGCAACAAGGGCGTCATCTCGATGATCGTCCCGGTCGAGGACATGCCACACATGCCGGACGGTACGCCGGTCGACATCGTGCTCAACCCGCTGGGCGTGCCTTCGCGTATGAACATCGGGCAGCTGCTCGAAGTCCATCTGGGCTGGGCCGCCAAGGGCATCGGCAAGAAGATCAACGGCATGCTGCAGCAGCAGAATGCGGTCACCGAGCTGCGCAAGTTCCTCGACACGGTCTACAACAAGACCGGCAAGGGCGTGGCCTCGGTCGCGATGGATGACTTCAGCGATCAGGAAGTCATCACCATGGCGAAGAACCTGACCGGCGGTCTGCCGATCGCAACGCCGGTGTTCGACGGCGCGGTGGAAAGCGAGATCAAGCAGATGCTTGAGCTCGCCGGCCTGCCGCAGACCGGCCAGGCGCAGCTGACCGATGGTCGTACCGGCGAAGAGTTCTCGCGCAAGGTTACGGTCGGCTACATGTACATGCTCAAGCTGAACCACCTCGTCGACGACAAGATGCACGCCCGTTCGACCGGTCCGTACTCGCTCGTCACGCAGCAACCGCTGGGTGGCAAGGCACAGTTCGGCGGTCAGCGCTTCGGTGAGATGGAAGTCTGGGCGCTGGAAGCCTACGGCGCGGCTTACACCCTGCAGGAAATGCTGACGGTGAAGTCCGACGACACCAATGGCCGCACGCGCATGTACAAGTCGATTGTCGATGGCGACCACCGCATGGTGGCCGGCATGCCGGAATCCTTCAACGTGTTGGTGAAGGAAATCCGGTCGATCGGTCTGAACATCGAGCTGGAACAGAACCAATAGGTCATGTGTTGGGCGGGTGAGTGAGCCGCAAGGGCACTCACCCGTTAGCTGTCAGACCACCGCATGTACCCAGCAGCATCAGGAGTCACCATGAAAGATTTGTTCAATCTGATCCGCAATCCCGAAGAGCAGGAAGACTTCGACGCCATCAAGATCGGCCTGTCCTCGCCCGAGGTCATCCGTTCCTGGTCGTATGGCGAAGTCAAAAAGCCCGAGACGATCAACTACCGCACGTTCAAGCCGGAACGCGATGGCCTGTTCTGCGCCAAGATCTTCGGACCGATCAAGGATTACGAGTGCCTGTGCGGCAAGTACAAGCGCCTCAAGCACCGCGGCGTCGTCTGCGAAAAGTGCGGCGTTGAAGTCACCGTGCAGAAGGTCCGCCGCGAGCGCATGGGTCATATCGACCTCGCTTCGCCGGTCGCCCATATCTGGTTCCTCAAGTCGCTGCCGTCGCGCATCGGCCTGCTGCTCGACATGCCGCTGCGCGCGATCGAGCGTGTGCTGTATTTCGAAGCACACATCGTCGTCGATCCGGGCCTGACCTCGCTCGAGCGCGGCCAGCTTCTGACCGAAGAAGACTATCTGAACGCCGTTGAAGAGTACGGCGACGAGTTCGATGCCCGCATGGGCGCCGAAGCGGTCCATGACCTGCTCAAGAACATCGAGCTGCCCTCGGAAGCCGTGCGCCTGCGCGAAGAGCTGAACTCGACGAACTCCGAAACCAAGATCAAGAAGCTCGCCAAGCGCCTCAAGCTGATCGAGTACTTCATCCACTCCAACAACCGTCCGGAGTGGATGATCATGACGGTGCTGCCGGTGCTGCCGCCGGACCTGCGCCCGCTCGTGCCGCTCGATGGTGGCCGCTTCGCGACCTCGGATCTGAACGATCTGTACCGCCGCGTCATCAACCGCAACAACCGCCTCAAGCGCCTGCTCGAGCTGACTGCGCCGGACATCATCGTGCGCAACGAAAAGCGCATGCTGCAGGAATCGGTTGACGCGCTGATCGACAATGGCCGCCGTGGCCGTGCGATCACCGGCACCAACAAGCGCCCGCTCAAGTCGCTCGCCGACATGATCAAGGGCAAGCAGGGTCGTTTCCGTCAGAACCTGCTCGGCAAGCGCGTCGACTACTCTGGCCGTTCGGTTATCGTGGTCGGCCCGACGCTCAAGCTGCACCAGTGCGGCCTGCCGAAGAAGATGGCCCTCGAACTGTTCAAGCCGTTCGTGTTCTCGCGTCTGCAGCGCCTGGGCATCGCGACCACGATCAAGGCCGCCAAGAAGATGGTCGAGCGCGAAGAAGCCCAGGTCTGGGACTCGCTCGAAGAGTGCATCAAGGAGCACCCGGTGCTGCTCAACCGCGCACCGACTCTGCATCGTCTGGGCATCCAGGCTTTCGAGCCGATCCTGATCGAAGGCAAGGCCATCCAGCTGCATCCGCTGGTCTGCACGGCGTTCAACGCCGACTTCGACGGTGACCAGATGGCCGTGCACGTGCCGCTGTCGCTCGAAGCGCAGCTCGAAGCACGCGTGCTGATGATGTCGACCAACAACATCCTGTCGCCGGCGTCGGGTGATCCGATCATCGTGCCGTCGCAGGACGTCGTCCTCGGTCTGTACTGGCTGTCGCGTGAGCGCGTCGGTGCGCTCGGCGAAGGCATGATCTTCTCCGATGTTTCCGAAGTGCATCGCGCCTACGAGAACCGCCAGGTCGATCTGCAGGCCAAGATCAAGGTCCGCCTGCATGACTGGACCGAAGCCGGCGAAGCGATCTATCACTTGGTCGAAACGACCACCGGTCGCGCGCTGCTGTCGGAAGTCGTGCCGGAAGGCGTGCCGTTCGCGGTCGTCAACAAGACGCTGACGAAGAAGGAGATCTCGCGCGTCATCAACTACGTCTATCGTCGCAGCGGCACCAAGGACACGGTGATCTTTGCGGACCAGATGATGTACACCGGTTTCCGCATGTCGACCAAGGCGGGCATCAGCTTCTGCCTCGACGACATCATCATTCCGGAAGAGAAGGCCGGCATCCTTGAAGCGGCTGAAGCCAAGGTCAAGGAAGTCGACGTCGAGTACAACCAGGGTCTGACCACTGGCGGCGAACGCAAGAACCGCGTGATCGACATCTGGTCGCGTGCGAACGACGATGTCGCCAGGGCGATGATGGTGAAGATCGGCAAGGAAAAGGTCATCAACAAGGAGGGCAAGGAAGTCGATCAGGCGTCCTTCAACTCCGTGTTCATGATGGCCGACTCCGGCGCGCGTGGTTCGCAGGCCCAGATCCGTCAGCTCGCCGGTATGCGCGGCCTGATGGCCAAGCCGGACGGCTCGATCATCGAGACGCCGATCACCGCGAACTTCCGCGAAGGCCTGAACGTTCTGCAGTACTTCATCTCGACGCACGGTGCCCGTAAGGGTCTGGCCGATACCGCGTTGAAGACCGCGAACTCGGGTTATCTGACGCGTCGTCTGGTTGACGTTGCGCAGGACATGGTCGTCATCGGCGAAGACTGCGGCACCGATCAGGGTCTCCTGATGATGCCGATTGTTGAAGGCGGCGACGTTCTCGAAGCCCTGCGCGATCGCGTGCTGGGCCGCGTGATCCAGCGCGATGCGCACAAGCCGGGCACCGACGAAGTCGTGATTCCGGCCGGCACCATCATCGACGAAGCCTGGGCAGACACGCTGGAGCGCAACTCCATCGACGAAATCTGGGTCCGCTCGCCGATCACCTGCGAACTGCCGTTCGGCGTTTGCGCCAACTGCTACGGCCGCGATCTGGCCCGCGGTCATCGCGTCAATATCGGTGAGGCGGTCGGCGTCATCGCCGCGCAGTCCATCGGTGAGCCGGGTACGCAGCTGACGATGCGTACCTTCCACGTCGGTGGTGCGGCTTCGCGTGCAGCCTCGGCCGACGGCGTTGACGCCCGTGCCGCCGGTACGGTGCGCGTGCACAACATCAAGTCGGTCAAGAACACCGAAGGTAACCTGGTGGCGGTCAGCCGCTCCGGTGAAATCGGATTGATCGACGCCAACGGGCGCGAGCGCGAGCGGTACAAGATCCCTTACGGTGCGACCATCCTCGTCAAGGAAGGCGACGAAGTCACCGGTGGCCAGCGTCTGGCCAAGTGGGATCCGCACACCCACCCGATCGTCACCGAGCTCGGCGGCTTCGTGAAGTTCCAGGACTTCACGGAAGGCTTGACCGTGACCCGCGAAACCGATCCGCTGACCGGCGTTGCCACGCTGGTCATCACCGATCCGAAGACGCGCGGTTCCGCAGCCAAGGACCTCAAGCCGACGATCATGCTGGTCGACGCCAAGGGCAAGCAGCTGACGTTCGCGGGCACCGACATTCCGGCCGCGTACACCCTGCCGCCCAAGGCCATCATTACCGTTGAAGACGGCGGCGAAGTGAAGATCGGCGGCACGATTGCGCGTATCCCGCAGGAAGCTTCGAAGTCGCGCGACATCACGGGCGGTCTGCCGCGAGTTGCCGACCTGTTCGAAGCGCGCAAGCCGAAGGAACCGGCGGTTCTCGCCGAGACTTCGGGCACGATCAAGTTCGGCACCGCGACCAAGGGTAAGCAGCGCATCAAGATCGTTCAGCCGGATGGCGAAGAAGTCGAGATCCTGGTGCCGAAGTGGATCGACATTCGCGTATTCGAAGGCGAATCCGTCGCACGCGGCGAAATCATCTCCGACGGCGAGCCGAGCCCGCACGACATCCTGCGTCTTCAGGGCGTGGTTGCGCTGGCAAACCACCTCGTCAAGGAAATTCAGGACGTTTACCGCCTGCAGGGCGTGAAGATCAACGACAAGCACATCGAGACGATCGTTCGTCAGATGCTGCGCAAGGTTGAGATCACCGAAACCGGCGATACCAAGTTCCTCCAGGGCGAGCAGGTTGAGATCTTCCAGGTGCTGGCCGAGAACAAGCGTCTCGAAGCCAAGGGCGAGCGCGGTGCGCGCTACGACCGTCAGCTGCTGGGCATCACCAAGGCCTCGCTGTCGACCGAGTCGTTCATCTCGGCGGCCTCGTTCCAGGAAACCACGCGCGTGCTCACCGAAGCTTCGGTGCGCGGCTCGCGCGACGAACTGCGCGGCCTCAAGGAAAACGTCATCGTCGGTCGTCTCATCCCGGCCGGTACTGGTCTGGCTTACCACGACCAGCGGCGCAAGTCGCGTGGCGGCAACCTGCTGGCCGAGCTGCAGGCGTCGGCGCTGCGCAGCACTGGCAGCTTCGAAGCCAACTCCGGCGAGCGTCTGGCCACCCGTTCGCTGGCCGTTGAGGCTGGTGACGAGGCCGAAGCCAGCAGCAGCCGCGGTGCCGAGTCGGAAGAGGAAAGCGCTGGCGAGTAATGCCGGCGCTGGTTATCTGATTACGGCCCCCGGTTCGCCGGGGGCCGGTTTTTTGCAGGTCCGGGGCAGGCCAGGTGGCCGGTCCCGCAAGCAGGCCCATCAGCCGTAACAGACCGCCGCTATAAAGAGTCCGACGCCCGGGAATGGTCGTTGACTCCGCTTGCGCTGGCCTATATGATGCGCGCCCTTTCCCGACGGCCCTCTTGCAGAGGGTGCGTCTTTTCTTTGTCAAGCTGGGAAGTTCATAACGTGCCAACAGTCAATCAGTTAGTGCGCAAAGGCCGCAGCACCCTTGTCCCTAAAAGCAAGGTGCCGGCGCTCACTGGCTCGCCGCAGAAGCGCGGCGTGTGCACTCGCGTGTACACCACCACCCCGAAGAAGCCGAACTCCGCGCTTCGCAAGGTGTGCAAGGTGCGTCTGACCAACGGTTTTGAGGTCATCTCCTACATCGGTGGCGAAGGCCATAACCTGCAGGAGCACTCTGTCGTCATGATTCGTGGCGGCCGCGTCAAAGATCTTCCCGGTGTCCGCTACCACACCGTTCGCGGTGCGTTGGACTGCGCGGGTATCGACAAGCGTCGCCAGAGCCGCTCCAAGTACGGCGCCAAGCGCCCGAAGGAAGGCGCTGCGTCGACTGCCGCAAAGAAGAAGTAAGAACGGGCTATGCCCGAGTAAGGCGCAGATCTTCTGCGCCTGAAGACCACACAAGGAATTCATCATGTCGCGTCGTCGTAAACCGGAAATCCGCAAGGTTCTCCCTGATCCGAAGTACAAGAGCCAGCTCGTCTCCAAGTTCGTCAACATGGTGATGGAAGACGGCAAGAAGGCTGTTGCTGAAAAGATCGTCTACGGTGCGCTGGGCCAGGTTGCCGACAAGAAGAAGGTCGACGCGCCGGCCGAATACCTGCAGAGCGCTTTCGACAACGTCGCGCCGATGGTCGAGGTCAAGTCCCGCCGCGTTGGTGGTGCGACCTACCAGGTGCCGGTTGAAGTCCGCGCCAGCCGCCGCACGACGCTGGCGATGCGCTGGGTTATTGACGCAGCGCTCAAGCGCGGCGAGCAGGGCATGGAAAACCGCCTGGCCGGCGAGCTGATGGAC
>JALYJV010000006.1 GCA_030775105.1 Pseudomonadota bacterium
GACCATGCCCGCCATCATGAACGACAGCTTGGCTTCGTCGCGGGTCGCGACGACGCCGGTCGCGACGATCGGCGACAGCGCCGGACCCTGCGTGACCGTGGCCACGCGTACGCTGCGTGCAGTCGGCGTCGGTACGGCCTCGGCTGCTTCCGGCGGTTTCGAGCAGGCACTCATCGCAAGGGCCGCCAGCACCGAAAGCGTCAGCGGTGCCGACAGGGAACGAGTCATCGAGCGGGTCATCGGAATGCGTGAGGTCATGCGATTACTCGGGCCTTGTGGCCGGTGAGTTGCTGAGCGAAGAAGTCAGTTTGCTGGCCAGGCGCGGTGTGCTGCGCGCAGCGATGGTGTTGGCGGTTGCGGGCGGCGCGGACCGTTGCGCGGCATTCAGCGGGAACGAAGCATTCGCCAGTTCCAGTTCGGCAGCCCGGTCGAGAGCCTCGCAGCGGGCGATTGCGAGATTCAGACGCGCCTCGGTCTGCGAGCGCTGCGCATCGATGAACTCGACCTGCGACAGGCTCGCCGCCGCGCGCTTGCGTTCGGCGATGCGGAACACTTCCTCGGCGGCAGCGACGCGTGCTGACGCAGCGTCGATCGAACGCAGCGCCAGCTGCAGCGATTCGGTCGCACTCCACTGGGCGATGGCAAGCTTGTGCTCGAGATCACGGCGCTCGGCACGCAGGCGATCGGTCTCGGCTTCGGCCTGACGGCGTTTGCCGGCGCGGGCGCCGAAATCCCACAGCGTCCAGTTCAGCACCAGCGACACGCTGCTGAAGTCGTCTTCGCGGCCCACGTTGTAGTCGACGCCCTGCACGCCGTAGTCGGCGGCGAGCGCGATGGTCGGTTGCTGACCAGCGGCAGCCGCGCGCCGTGCGGCGTCGGCAGCGGCTATCGCCTGATCGAGCTGGCGCAGTTCGGGGCGTGGTGCGGCGAAGGCGCCGGATTGCGGCAGCGCCAGTGCCTTCGGATCGGCCAGTGCAACCGGCGTATCGGCGGGCACGTCGCGCAGCGCATTGAGCTGGCGGCGGGCTTGCGCCGCAGCGAGTGCAGCCTGGTCCTGGCGCTGGACGATCGCAAGGCGCTCTGCCTGCGCGCGCAGCACGCGATCGCGCGTGGCTTTGCCGGCATCGACCAGCGACTGCGATACACGCACGTCCTCTTCGAGTAGACCCACTGCGGAAGCCAGAATGCGTTCGCTCGCGTCGGCCTGCACCGCGCCGTAGTACGCTCGCTTGACCTCGCGTACCAGCGCGCGGGCAAAGGCTTCGCGCGCTGCACTCACCGCGCCATGCTGTGCGCTCAGCGCATCGGCCTGAGCCCACAGCGCAGGGGCGTACAGCGGTGCGGTCAACGCCAGACGGGTGTCCTGTTCGCGTTCGCGCAGCAACGCGATGGACTGGTTTTCGATCTGAGGGAACATCGGCGCTTCGCCGCGTTCCTGCAGGAAGCTGTTGAGTGTCGAGTAGACGCCGTTGAGCAGATCACCGGCAGGAAAATCGATCGTGCGACCGCCCTCGGCGCGCGTGTAGCGTGCGCGCAGTTCCATGCTCGGCAGACGCTGCGCACGCGCCGCATCGGCGGCGGCGGCACTCGCATCGCTTGCAGCGTCGCGCGCCTGCAGTGCCGGGTTTGTGTTCAGGGCTTCGGCGAGATAGGCATCGAGAACCGGGTCAGTCGGCGCGATGTCGGCTTGCGCGGCGGCGACGCTGCTCGCGAGCAGCAGTATCGCAGCGGGGAGGCGGGTCATGGCGTTCATTTGCGTTTGTTCGGCAGTGCTGCTGCGACCGGGCGCAGGCCGCGCAGGCCCAGCTCCATCGCGTGTTCGATGAACTGATCGGTGTGCAGACCGAAGCGCTCGAAGAAATGATGCTTGGTGTGGGCGAGCTGGATCGTGCCGTGGGTGAAGGCCCACAGGCTCATCGCAGCGAGAAGGGTGTGTTCGAGATCGTTGCGGATGGAGCAATCGCGCATACCGTTTTCGATGCAGTCCACAGTGACCTGATGCACGGCACTGCCGCAGTCGAATACCGAGTGCTCGATCGAGCCGTCGGTGATTTCGCTCTGCGCATGGGCTTCGAAGCGCGACAGTGCCTTGAAGTAGCCCGGATGGCTGATCGCAAACGCCACGTATTCGCGACCAACTGCGCGGACCTGGTCGTAACCAAGCGCATGCTGGGCGGCGGCGACCAGGAAGCGCTCGCGCAGGAGTCTGAGTGCGCGCTCGCAGATCGCGAGGTTCAGCTCGGCCTTGTTCTTGAAGTAGAGATACAGCAATGCACGGGAGACGCGCGCCGCCTTTGCGACGTGCTCCATCGTCGCGACATCGAAACTGGTGCGCTCGAACACGCGTTCGGCGGCATCGATGATGGCTTCGCGGCGCTGCTCTTTCTCCTCGACGCGGCGCTGCGCCAGCGAACTCGCCGGGGTGCGGGGGGGCTTGGTCTTTCGGGTGCTCATGACCCGGACTCTGACAGAGTGTCAGTGATTAGACAATTGTCTAATCATGGAGGGGCATAATCTCCTACGAGGTCGCTAGAGTTGCACTTGTGCGTTCTCGGAGGGACGCGCGGGTCTCTCGATACACCGCGCTGCGCGCGGCACTCGAGCCGAACGGAATTCTTTTGTGACAACGAAACAAAACCCCGTTCGCATCGAGTGCCCGCGAAGCGGGTGTATCGAGATGCTGGCAACTCCCCTCCTGCTGGGCTCCGCGGCAGAAAAGCTACCGCGCAATCGCCTCGCGCAGGTGGCGATAAACCAGCGGGTGGTTGAGCAGGCGCATGTGGTTGACCTTGAACAGGGTCACCGTGTGCGCATCGGCAAGATCAGCGGCGAGGCTGCTCGGCAGACGGACCAGGCCATCGCCGAGGAACTGGCCGAGCGGGTCGCGCTCGGAAGCGCCGAGGCTGCAACCGATGAAGTGGTATTGCGCGTGCGGCAGGCGGGCGATTGCCTGCGGCGGACGCCATTCGCGGGTGACACCGCTACGCCAGTCGGCATCCGAGGTTGCGCCATGCTTGAGATCGCGCACGCCGACCGAGCGTGCTTCGAGCAACTCGCCCCAGGGCCGGGTCAGGTCGAAGCGACCGAGCACGCGTGTCAGGCCATCGACCGCCTGTTCCAGCGGCGCGCCGCGGTGCGGCGAGCCGAGGCAGATCAGCCTGCTGACCTTGCTGGCCCAGCCTTCATTCAGCGTCATCGCATGCGCGGCGGCGGCGCGGAGCACCAGGCCGCCCATGCTGTGACCGATCAGCACGATCTCATCGACTTCCGTCGGCCAGCCGACGAGCAGTTGCGCGAGTTGCCGCGACAGGCGCCGGCCGTTCTTCGAGATATGCAGGCCGGTGTTGTAGCGCAGGTATAGCGGCGTATAGCCGAACTCGACAGCGAGGCGCGTGCCGTAGTCGGCGGTGTCGGGCTGCGCCGGGTCGACGTAGAACTTCCAGCCGTGCTCGGTGCACGACAGACCGTGCACGAACACGACGAGCTTGCGCGTCGCCTGCGGGTACGCTTCCGCCAGCGCCGCGGGGGTCAGCGCGTGACGCGAGCCGTCCTTGTAGAAACCAAGTTGCGGCATCAGCGGATTGCGCTTGCGCGCGGCGTGATCGCCGAACAGCCCGCCGAGCGCGGCGATGGCGCTGTCGCGGTGAAAATCCGGTGTGACCGGCGTCGGCGGCATGACGCGATCGGCCTGCTTGAGCACTTCGGCGGCGGCGCCGATCAGGGCATTGCCGCTGAGGCGGACGACGCCGTAGACGCCGTCGGTGATCGAGTCATGCAGCTGGCGCACCGGGGCAGTGCTGTCGCCGATGGCCGGCAGCGGCGCCAGCGTCTGGAACGGCTTGTCGGCAATCGCACGGTGGATGCCATGCACGCGCTGGGTGATCAGGTCGAAACCGTCACCGGCGAACTGCAGCGCGCCGCGCCAATAGGCCAGACGGCTGGGGGCAAGCGATTTCATGAGCGATTCCTCACCGAAGTGCCCCAGTCTGCGCCGTCCCGGCCGCCCTTGCAGTGGCGGCAGGGACAACCGGCCCGGTCGCCCGGGCTTCAGGGTTTACGCATCGACCGGTTTCGGCGTCCAGCGATTGGCGCGACCGAACGTGGCGGTGTCGTTGAAGCGCACGCCCATTTCACGCATGACCTTGTGCGCTTCGCGGGCGGTCCACTGGCGGATGTAGAACGGCTCCTTGACGACGAAATGATGGATCGCGTGGGTGCTGCCGAAGTTGAAGCAGAACAGCTGGAACGGAAACATCCAGGCCGGTGTCAGCACCTGGCACTGCTGCATGACGTTGCCGTCGTCGACATCGCCGTAGTAGTGCATGTTCGAGCTGACGAAGTGCAGGCTGAAGCTGCGGATCAGGTTCGGACCGACCCAGACCACCATCAGCAGATTGATCCACGGCATCGCGGCGAGCGTCGTTGCCGACCAGGCAATGGTTGTGCCGCTGAGGCCGGCGAACAAGTTGGCGACATTGAAGCCGAGGAAGCAGTACCACAGCCCCCAGTTGATCCAGCCCAGCGGGAAGTAGGCGATCGGCCCGCCGATCAGCAGCATCAGGCGGTGGTGACGGCTCTTGGCCTGCGGCACGCGCAGCAGCAGCGCGAGCGTCGCGTCGCCGAGCATCAGGAACCGCGACAGGCCCCACGGCCGGCCGTTGGTGATGCCGCGCTCTTCGGTGTCCTTCTCGGTGCCGGAGTGCTTGTGGTGGCGGAAATGCAGTTCGCGGCGGATCCACGGATTGATCGTGCTCGGCCGCGCCAGCCAGACCGCGGCCATCATCAGGTGATGGAACAGCGGTTGCTTACGGAAGTACATCCAGTGGATCAGGTCATGTTCCAGTTCGTGCGTGAACGAAGCGAACATCGCCACGACCGGTATGCACAGCCAGGCCGGCATCAGTCCGGCGACATACGCCCATGCGCTGAGGCCCATGCCGGCGAGCGAGAACAGCAGGATTCCAACGCCGATCGCATCCTGATGCAGCAACCACGGGTGACGGCGACGCAGGTCCTGGCCGGCCTGCATGACCACGGCCTTGATCCGCGCGGTCTTCTGCTCGTCGGTCAGGTTCTTTGTTTCTGTGCTTGTCAGCGACGCGTCGTACACATCATTCTCCGCATGAGGGTCTTGCAGCTGCAGGCACTGTAAGGGAGACATGCCGCGCAGACCCGGCCATGTGCGCCAATCGCCTGACCAATAACGCCAAAAACTTCTCCATGCCGACGTCTGCCAGTGCACTGACCAGTTGGGCCCGCGCCATCCGCAAGGCACTCGACGCCGGCGGTTACGACAGCGCGCGCCTGTTTGCGGCGGCCGGTCTGAACCTCGCCGCGCTCGACGATCCGAATGCGCGCTATCCGGTCAGCCGCACCGCGCGGCTGTGGCGGCTGGCGGTGGAAGCCAGCGGCGACGACGCTTTTGGTCTCAGCGTTGCCCGCTACGTCGGGCCGACGACCTTTCATGCGCTGGGCTATGCCCTGAGTGCCAGCGCGACCCTGCACGATGTGTTCGATCGCATGGTGCGCTACTTCGATGTCATCACCGACGTCGGGCTCCTGAGCCTGGAGCCGACCGAGGACGGCTATCGCTTTTCAATCTCCGATGCCAGCGCCAGCGGCGAGTTGTCGGCCGAAGCGATCGACGCGTTTTCAGCGCTGATCGTGCGCATGTGCCGCGGCCTGCTCGGACGCCGCGACTTTTCGCCGCGCCTGCTGCGCCTGCAGCGCGCCGCACCGCAGAACCGTGCGGCCTTCGAGCGCCTGTTCCGCGCGCCAATCCAGTTTTCCGCCGACGAGAATGCGGTCTATCTCGACGCCCATGTGCTCGACATGCCGCTGGAAGGCGCCAACCCCGAACTGGCGCGGCACAACGACGAGATCGTCCAACGCTATCTCGCGCGTCTGCGCCAGGATGACGTGGTCACCCGCGTGCGCACTGCGTTGACCGAGCTGCTTCCGACCGGCGAGCCAAGCGCCGCGGCGGTTGCCGCGAAACTGCACATGTCGCCGCGCAGTCTGCAGCGCCGTCTGGCGGAGACCGGCAATACCTTCAACGCGGTGCTGCTCGATACGCGGCACCAGCTTGCGCTGAGCTATCTGCGTGACCTCAACCTGAGCATCGGCGAAATTGCCTTCATGCTCGGCTTCGGCGACATGAGCAGCTTCACCCGCGCATTCCGGCGCTGGGCGGGGTGCTCGCCGAGTGATTTCCGGGCGCGGAAGTAGGCAGGGGTTCGCTTCGGCATCTCGATACACCTGCTTCGCAGGCACTCGATGCGAACGGGGTTCTAGGGACTCTCAAAAAAGCCCGTTCGTCTCGAGTGCCGCGCCAACGGCGCGGTGTATCAAGAGACCGGCGCGTCAGCCTTGCCGGCCCCGCCACTGCGCCGGCGTCTCCCCAGTCCAGCGCTTGAATGCGCGCTGGAACGCGCTCTGCTCCGAATAGCCGAGCAGGAACGCAACATCGGTCACGTCCAGCAGCGGATCGGCGAGGCAGCGCTCCGCAAGTTCGCGCCGGACTGCTTCAACGAGCTGGCTGAAACTCAGCGACTGCTCGCTCAGGCGCCGCTGCAGGCTGCGCGGGCTCTGCGCGAGCTGGGCGGCGAGCCAGTCGAGGTCCACCGGCGCGTGCTTGAGGCGGGCGGCGATCATTGCGCGGGCGCGGGCGAGTACATCGTCGCTGCGCGGCAGTTCGAGCAACTGCGAATCGGCGAGGCGCAGCATCAGTTCGCGCATCGCCGGGTCAGGCTGCATCAGCGGCGCGGACAGCCAGCTCAGGGGCACCGCGAGGCGATAGGCCGACTGCCCGTAGCGCAGCTCGCAGCCAAAGATTCGCTGGTGCTCGCTGAGGTCGGTAGGCGCGGGATAGATGAAGTCGATTCGCCGAACCGTCGCGTTGCGACCAGCCATCCAGCGCGTGAAGCTCAGCAGGCCGGAGAGGTTGAACTCGGCGAGCTGGCGGAACGGCGGATCGGTTTCCGGCTGCCAGGACAGCACCATCAGATCCGATTCGGTCGCGACGCAGACGCCGCCAAGATCGATGACCAGGGCCTGGTAACGGCGCAGGCACTCCAGCGCCTCGCCGAGATTGCTGCAGTTCATCGCGACATAGCCGAGCACCCCATAGTGTCCGGGGCGCACACTTTCGCCGACGTGGAGGCCCAGATGCGGGTCGTCCAGCAGTTCGGCGGCTCGGTCGAACAGGGCGGCGGCGAGGAATTCCGGCACGCGGCTCTCGCGGTCATCCGGTTTGATCGCCGTCCCTTCGAGCAGGCGCGCCGGGTCGACGCCACGTGCCTGGACGTAGTCGAGCAGGGCGCGCAGGTAGGCGATAGATACCGAGTTCATCGACGATTGGGCGTGGCGCGGTCTGTCATTCAGTCTGGCGTGCGGCGTCAAGAAGTTCCGCCTCAGTGTGCACAAGATGACGGCATCGGGGAACCTTTGGAGCGTTGGCCATGATCGAGCAGTTCATCAGCACCGTGCACAGC
>JALYJV010000007.1 GCA_030775105.1 Pseudomonadota bacterium
CTTCTGCAGGCTCGCGCGCGGGCCGGCTTCGATGTACTTGATCGCGTCCTCGATCGTGCGGACGTTCTTGTCGCCGATGTACTCGATGAACGCCGGTTCGTTGAGCAGTTCGATGATGAACGTGGCATCGGCATCGTCGAGCGGGCGCAGCTGCAGGCGGGCGGTGTGCAACATGATCTGTCGAGGGCCGTGCCTACGCCGCCTGTCGCGTGGTCAGCAGCCAGTGCATCCAGATCACTGCCAGGACGATGTCCCCGACCGCAGCCAGCGCAGCAGTACCGCCGCCGAGACCGAGCAGCCACAGCGTCTGCGCAACAATGAAGGCGCTGGTCTTGCACAGGGAAACGAAGCCGAGCATCTCGCGATTGATCGTCGCCTGCACCGACATCCACGCGTAAAGCACGCCGAATGCGGCGACGAACATCGCGCTCAGCGCCGCGTAGAGTGGTGGTACCGGAGTCGGCAGCTGCATCAGCGCGCCGAGCGTCGATGCCGGAAACAGCAGCATCCAGGCAACGATCAGATTGAACGGCACGCTGATCATCAGCGTGATCCGCACCAGCCGATCGGTCGGCCGCTGCGTGTTCACAGGGCGCGGCCGTCGAAATTCGTGACCGGCAGCTTGTCCAGATCGATATCGTCGAGACAGCGGACGTTCACCGCGGCCATGCGATTGCCCTTGGGATCGCTGCCCTCGCCATACGGATGCATGCCGCACTGACCACAGAAAATGTGCTGGATCACATGCTTGTTGAATGTGTACGTGCGCAGGTCGGCGATGTTGCTCATCAGCGTGAGCGCGTCGCGTGGCACGAACCACATCAGCGATCCCTTGCGCTGGCAGATCGAGCAATTGCAGGCCATCACGCCTTCCAGCGTGCCCTCGACCTCGAAACGGATACGTCCGCAATGACACCCGCCGCTGTACTTCATCGCTGCTCTCCTGCCAGGGGTTCTGATGGCCTGCGTCAGATGATCTTCTTGCGCATCGCGAATCGACGCAAGGAGATGCCGTCGCGCTGCACGGTCTGCTCAGCTTCCACGATGAAGCCGTGGCGTGCAAAGAACGGCTTCGCCAGCAGGCTGGCTTCGGTCCACAGCTCGTGAATGCGCAGGTTGAGCAACTGCTGTTCGGTGTGGAGGTACAGCGCCGTTGCGACACCGGCGCGCGCTGCCGCAGGTGCGGTGAACAGCAGGTCGATATGGCCGTTTCTGCCGTAGCCGATGAAGCCGGCAAGTTCGGAGCCGGCTTCCGCGACCATGACGTTCAGCACCTGCAGGCGCTGTTGCCAATGTTGCAGATCGGGCGATCTGGGCGCCCAGGCTTCGCATTGTTCCGCGTCGTACTGGCCGGCGGCCAGATCATGCACCGACGCTGTGAACAGCGCGACGATCGCACGCAGGTCCGCGTACGGTCGCAGCGTCAAGCTGTTGCCAGCCAGTTGTCGAGCAGCCGTATCATGCGCCGGTTGCTATCCGCAAAGTGATCGAGTTCGGCGAGCACGGCGGAGGGGTCCTGCACGTACTTTGACAGCTTCATCGTTTCACCGACGTACATGTCGCGCGCATTGGCGGCGGTGACTTCGAGATGGAACTGCAGGCCGAGTACGCGCGAGCCGAGCTGAAAGGCCTGATGCACGCAGCCTTCGCTGCTCAGCAGCAGCTGCGCGCCGGCCGGAATCGCGAAGGTATCGCCGTGCCAGTGAAAAGCGGCAAAGCGCTCGGGAAATCCGCTGAGCAAAGAGCCTTGTGGTGCAGTGGCCGGGCGGAATACATCGAACCAGCCAATCTCGACATGCGCGTTGCGCGTCACCGGCGCGCCGAGGCTGACGGCAATCAGCTGGGCGCCGAGGCAGATGCCGAGTACCGGCTTGCCGGCGTCGATTGCGCGGCGCACGGCCGCGCGTTCGTCGCGCAGCCATGGGTGCTGATCGAACTCGTCGACGTTCATCGGGCCGCCCATGACGATCAGCGCGTCGAAATCATCCAATGCCGGCGCATCTTCACCGCCGAACCAACGGGTGACCTGCAGGCTGTGTCCGCGCGCAAGCAGCGCGGGCGCGATGCAGCCGAGGTCTTCAAACGGCACATGCTGAAACCAGGCGATGCGCATGGATGCGACTCAGTCGCGCGCCTTGAAGTTCAGCGCTGCAGAGTTGATGCAGTAGCGCATCCCCGTCGGCTTGGGTCCGTCCGGAAAGAGGTGTCCAAGATGCGCTTCGCAGCGTGCACACAGCACTTCGATGCGGCGCATGCCATGACTGTTGTCTTCGCGATTCTCGACGTTGCCGTTCTGGACCTGATCGAAAAAGCTGGGCCAGCCTGTTCCGGATTCGAACTTGGTCCTCGAATCGAACAGCGGCAGATCGCAGCAGACGCAGTGGAACACGCCGTCGCGATGGTCATTCCACAATGCACCAGTGAACGCGCATTCGGTGCCGCCATGTCGGGTCACGCGGTACTGCTCTTCGCTCAGCGCGACGCGCCACTCGGCATCTGTCTTGATGATCTTGTCCATTGCCTGCTTCGGTCCCGAGGGGTCGTGATCAGCAATGTGACAGCTTGTGCGGCTTTTTCAAGCGGCCGGCGCAGCGCTGGCCCGAAAGCC
>JALYJV010000008.1 GCA_030775105.1 Pseudomonadota bacterium
CCATTGCACCGGCCGATAGAGCTGATCGCGCAGAGCGGCACGGATGGCGTCCGGATCGCGCGCCGGCTGGCCATCCAGATTGTGTGAGACGGGAATGACAGGCGCATGAATTTTGAGTTCTGCCATCGCCGCAAACAACTGATCCGCGGCATTGCGCATCAGCGAGCAATGCGAAGGCACGGACATCGGCACCTGCACCGCCATCCGCGCACCGTGCGCCTTTGCGTTCTCCAGCACCCAGTCGACGGCAGCGCGCTGGCCGGCGACGACGACCTGCCCCGGCGAATTGAAGTTGGCCGGTTCCAACACACCTTCGACCGGACAGGCCGCACACAGGGCAGCGATCTGCGCGTCGTCGAGCCCGATGATCGCCGCCATGCCTCCGGTGCCGGCGGGCACCGCGGCCTGCATCAGCTGGCCGCGCAGCTCCACCAGCTTGAGCGCATCGGCAAAACCAATGCTCTGTCCAGCGACCAGCGCCGCGTACTCACCCAGGCTGTGGCCGGCCAATGCAGCAGGCGGCGCAAGTCCCTGCCCCTGCCAGATCCGCCACACCGCGATGTTGGCCGCAAGCAAGGCCGGCTGCGTACGTTCGGTCCGGTTCAATTCCTCTACCGGCCCTTCGCGAACCAGTTGCGCGAGGTCCCAGCCGAGCGCATCTGAAGCCTCGGCAAAGGTCTGCGCCACCAGCGGTGAATCATGGCTGCCGAGCATGCCCACGGCCTGCGAGCCCTGGCCCGGGAACAGCATTGCGTACTTCATGATTGGTCCTGGCTTAATTAAGATTTATTATCAATAATCAATCGCTTGTCTTCATTTCCTCGAAAACTTCTGAAAACGAGGCCATAAGCGAAGGCGGCGAGAGTACCAAACAGATGGGATTCGACTACTACTCGCCCGCCGAGCGCGGATTCGTCGGATACCGGTCCGCCGGCGATCAACTCGAAGCCGATCTTGCCAACGAGATAACTCAGGCAACCCAGCGCAATCAGGTCGCGCTTGAGGACCTGCGGCATCAGTCCGAGCACGAACAGGCCATGGATCACACCGGACATGCCGACGTAGTTGCGCAGGCCAGGCTCAAACGCAAGCAGGCACAAGCCCATCACGATGGCGATGACACACACCCGCCTCACCCAGATCCGCGGGCTCAGTGCCTCCGGACACAGCAGGACCAGAACGACCAGCCCCATCGCGTTGAGCAGATAGTGGTACCAGCCAAGGTGAACAAAGCTGCCGGTCAGAATCCGCCACCACTGCCAATTGTGGAGAATCTGTGTTCTATCGTAGGAAAGCACTGAACGGCCGGCATCGCCGAGGGTCTCAAGCGCCAGCAGCAGTACAATCAGCACCAGCGGAGCGAACCATACCGCGCGGGAGCCGTAGGGTGACTTTGTTATCATGTGCCCCTGGGTTCAGCCCCACTTTCTTTTATTACAACAAATAGTTGGAACAATGATGGACATCCGCTCACACCACATGCAGCGCGGCTTCACCCTGATCGAAATCATGGTCGTCGTCGTCATTCTCGGCATTCTTGCCGCCGTCGTCGTCCCCAACATTATGGGCAGACCGGATGACGCGCGCATCACCAAGGCCAAGCAGGATATTCGCGTCCTCGAGTCGCAGCTCAATCTGTACAAGCTCGACAACTACAGCTACCCGACAACCCAGCAGGGCCTGGAAGCACTGACGAGCAAGCCGTCGGGCGATCCGGAGCCCAAGAACTACAAGAGCGGCGGCTACATCAAGTCGCTGCCGAAAGACCCCTGGGGCAATCCGTACCAGTACCTGCAACCCGGCACGCGCGGCGAACTGGACCTGTTCTCACTGGGCGCGGACAACCAGCCCGGCGGCGAAGGTCCGGCCGGCGATATCGGCAACTGGAATCTGGGCGGTTAAGACACCGCCCCAGCTGCCGGTGCTCATGATGCGCACCCGTTCATCCGGCTTCACGCTGGTCGAAATCCTTGTCGTGGTCGTGATCGTCGGCATCATGCTGACCTTCGCGACGCTGGCCATTGATTCATCAGGCAACCGCGCGATCGAAGACAAGCTCGTAACCGAGTCCGAGCGTGTCGAGCAGTTGTACAAGCTTGCACAGGAGGAAGCCGAGCTCAAGGGCATCGAGATCGGCTTTCTGTACACCGGGACGCACTACGCCTTTCTGGTGGTCGGGCCCGACGGAGACTGGATCCCGCTGACGGACGGACCGCTGCGCCCGCGGCCGATCCCGCAGCCCCTGGAGTTCGCCCTGCGCGTAGAGGATCGGGCAGTACCGCCGGCGCAGAATCTTCCGGAAGCGCCGCGTGACGACGCACCTAAGGCGAGTGATGCGAGCGCACCGGAAATCGTGCCGCAGGTCATGCTGCTGTCGAGCGGCGAAATCACGCCGTTCACACTGGACCTGACGACGCCCGCGCTACCGGTGCGCTACCGCGTGACAGCAACGCTGCTCGGTCAGGTCTCGAAAGAGCGTTTCGACCGCGAGGGCCTGCGATGAAACGCAACGCCGGCTTCACCCTGATTGAAATGCTCGTCGCCGTTGCAGTGCTCGCCATCGCGATGGCTGCCATCCTCTCCGGCATGGCGCGCTACGCCGACAACGCCGGCCATCTGCGCGAACGCACGCTGGGCCTGTGGGTCGCACACAACCGCCTGACCGAATACGAACTGCAGCAGACCTGGCCGGATGTCGGCAAGACCGACGGCCAGGTCGAGATGGGCGGCTTCAAGTGGAAGTGGAAAGCCGAGATCAAGAAGACGACCGACGACAATCTGCGGCGCATCGACCTGATTGTGTTGTCCCCGGACGGTGAAGGCACCGCGGCGGCGCTGTCATCGTTCATTGCCAACTCGGGCAAGCTCTAAGGTGTCCTGTACCGCAGACATTGTCGCGAACTCGCCGGGTCTTTTCGCGCCCGGCGGCGCTATGCCTCGTCGTCCTGCCTTGCCGGACACAAAAAGCCCTCGGCGACTTCATCGACATGCCCGCGGCACAGGGCACGTGCGCTCCGACCGCCACGCCGGCTTCACGCTGCTCGAACTGATCATCGTCATCGCGATCTTCGCGATTTTTTCGCTGATGGCTTATGGCGGTCTCGATTCGGTACTCAACACCCGGCGTCAGGTCGAAGTGGCGCAGGACCGCATCGCCGCCATGCAGAAAAGCTACATCCGCCTGCGCAATGATCTGCAGCAGGTCAACAGCCGGCCGGCACGCGATGGCTTTGGCGATGTCCAGGCCGCCTTGAAGGCGACCGACAAGGGCTATCTCGAATTCACTAGAGCTGGTTGGCGTAATCCCTTGTATCTGCAAAGAACAGGATTCGAACGCGTTGCCTACCGATTTGAGGCCGGCAAGCTGATCCGCAGTTCGTGGCGTGTCCTCGATCAGGCCCAGGACAGCAAGGCGGTCGATGTCACCCTGTTCGACGACATCGAGCAGGTGCGCTGGCGCTATTTCGACAAGACCAGCAATGAATGGCGCGATCGCTGGCCCTACGACATCAGCACTGGAACCGCTCAAGCCGCGGCCGAGCCGCCGAAAGCCGTCGAGCTCACGATGCGCACCAAGAACATGGGGGAACTGCGCTTTCTGTTCCGCATCGGCCTCGACTCCGTGAAGATTCCGGAGCGCGGCGGTGCGCCGGGAGGCGATACGCCCGTATTCGGCGGTGGTATCAGCGAAGACGACGTTCCTCAGATCCCCGCGGGCGACCCACAGCTGTGAAGAACGCCCACCATCAATCTGGCATCGCCCTGATCACCGCCATCCTGGTTGTGGCGATCGCGGCAATTGCGTCGGCGGCAATCCTCGGTTCGGCCAATATCGCGATCCGCCGCACCGCGAACCTGCAGGAATCGGAAGTCGGCTGGTGGTACGCGGTCGGCGTCGAAGCCTGGATCAAGACCATTCTTGATCGGGATCAGGACGAGAACAAGTTCGACTCGCTGCGCGACGCCTGGGCCATGCCGGTCGACTTCCTGCCGGTGGACGAAGGTTACGTTCGCGGTGGTGTCGTGGATCTGCAGGGGCGCTTCAACCTCAACAACCTGGGAACGATTGAGCCGGCGGACTATGCGCAGCAGGTCAAGGTGTTCGCACGCATCCTGCGCTACGCCGAAGTCGCCGAGGAATATCAGGCCAATGCGATCGCAGCGGCAATCCACGACTGGATCGATGCTGGAGTCGAGCCGTTCGGCGCTGACGGCGTCGAGGACAGCGAGTATCTGCGCAGCGATATTCCCTACCGGACACCAAACCGGTTCATGGCCGGAGTTTCCGAACTGCTCGCGGTCAGGGGCATCGACAAGAAATCATTCGCCAAGCTCGACGGGCTGTTCTGCGCCCTGCCGCAGACCGGCACGCCGATCAATGTCAACACCGCGCCGCCAGCGATCCTGATGGCGCTGGCCTCCGAGGCGTCGCCGGAGCTCGAATTGTTCCTGCGCGAGCGCGCCGAAAAACCGATCGAGTCGAAATCCCAGATCAGCGCCCGCCTCGGCGCTGCCTTCAATGAAGTGCCGCAAGGCATGCTCTCGGTGACGAGCAATTTTTTCATGCTCCGCGCCGAAGTCTTCATAGGCAGCGGACGGACGGCCCTGTATAGTTTCTATTTCCGCCCATCGCAGGGTAATACTGCGGTTTACGGGCGCAGCACAGACGTCGAATAAGTGCGCGAAACCCTCTATATCAGACTGCGCGTTGCTGAACCGGACGCGCCCACGGCTTACTGCATCGCCAGCGGCGACGCAGTCGCCTCGTTCGTGGTCGAGAACGCAGCCCTTGAGGCGGTACTCGCCCATGCGACCGGCCGCCGGCTTGTTGTCCTCATTCCTTCCGCCGACGTCCGTCTCGCCGTGATCAATCTGCCTGCAAAGCAGGTCGCCAAGGTGCTGCAGGCCGTGCCCTATCTGCTCGAAGAGCAGCTGGCAGACGACGTCGAGACGCTGCACTTTGCGCTGGGCACACGTCAGCCCGATGGCAGCTGGCCGGTCGCCGTTGTCGCCCACGAGCGTCTGCGCCAGTGGCTGGCGTTCTTTACCGAACGCGGCATACGCCCCGACGCCATGATTCCCGACGTACTGGCACTGGCCGTGCCGGACGAGCAGCAGTTCAGCATGTTGATCGACGGCGATCAGGTGCTGGTGCGCAGCCGCCGCGAAACTGGATTTGTCTGCGGTCGCGATGATCTCGAACTGAGCCTGCAACTGGCCGATCCTGACGGGCAGCGTGCACTACGTATCGCCATCCCGCGTGATCAGGACTTCGATCCGAGCACCCTCGGCCGCACCGTGGAGCCCTTGCATGGCTACGCCCAGCCGCTGGACGCACTGCTTCAGTCGCTGCGCCCTGATCGGGTCATCGACCTGCTGCAAGGAACCTACTCGGTCAAGCAGGGCTTGCTGCGTCACTGGCTACCGTGGCGTCTGGCCGCCAGCCTCGCCGGCGTCGCAATCGTTCTCGCGGGGACGGTGCACGGCATCCAGGCTTGGCGCATCGGCAGCGAACTCACAGCGCTGAACATTGCGAACGAAGAGCGCTACAAGAAGATCTTCCCCGCTGAATCCCGTATCGTTGATCTCGATGCCCAGTTGTCCCAGCAGATGGCACGCCTCAGTGGCGGTGCGTCCAATCCGAAGCTGCTGTCGTTGGTCGGCACCGTGGCCAGCGCACAAGCTGCGGTCAGCGGCGTCAAGATCGATGCCCTGCAGTACCGTGAAGGCGCACTCTACGTCGGCATGAGCGCCGCCAATCTGCAAGCGCTCGACGCGCTCAAGGCCTGGTTCGAGCAAGCAGAGGCCGGTGCACTGGAAGTGCAGTCAGCCAATGCGGGCACCGACGGCGTGCAGATCCGCATCAAGTTGACGCCGTCATGAAAGACCTCATGGATAGCGCACTGGCCTGGCTGCGCGCACTCGCGCCACGTGAACGCGTGATGGTGCTGCTGTGCGCCGCCATCGTCATGCTGACCCTGGTTTACGTGGCCGGCTGGAAGCCGCTCGTCGATGCACACCATCGCCGCGAAGCGGCCCTCGAACGTGCGCGCGGCATTGCGACGCGCATCGAGCAGGCCGCAGCGCAGATCAAGGCAGCCGGACCGACACGCGCGATTGACAGCAGCACATCGCTGCTCGCTGCGGTCGATCAGACCAGTCGTTCAGCGACTCTCGGCAAAGCGCCTGCGCGTGTGCAGCCGGAGGGAGAGAAAGAAGTCAAAGTCTGGATTGACGATGTTCCCTTCGACAATCTGCTGCGCTGGCTGCAGGAGCTCGAACAGAAGTACGGCATCAGCACCAGCAGCGCCGAAATCGAACGCAGCAGCGCGCCCGGCGTCGTCAACGTGCGCGTGACCCTGGTGCGCGTCTGAACCCCACCATGAAACCTCGTTATCTGATTCTGGCCGGAACTCTGACGTTTCTTGCCGGTGTATTGATCCAGGCGCCTGCCGCGCTGGTCTACGCATGGATTGCACCGAAAGCCCAGATCCCGCTCGGCCTGATCGGCATCACCGGCACATTGACGCATGGCAAGGCGGCGCAGGCCCGCTATGGCAATCAAGTCCTGATTGCCGATGTCGACTGGACGCTCAGACCCCTGAACCTGTTGATGGCACAGCTTCGCTACCGACTTCACAGCGACAAGGTCCCGTTGATTCTTGACGGCGAGGTATCCCAGGGCTTCGGTGGCACGGGTTTCCACCAGATGAAAGCGACCGGCGACCTGCGTGCAATGGCCGAGGTCGCAGGCCAGGCTTTCGTCCCCGTCAACGGCACTCTGGATCTGGATCTGATTTCACTGCAGCTGCGCGACGACTGGCCGGTCTCCGCAGACGGCGTCGCTCAGCTCAACGGCGTTGCGTGGACCCTGAGCAAGGAACCGGTACCGCTGGGCGACTACCAGGCTCAGGTTCGCACCGAAGGCGATCAGATCATTGCCCAGATCAGCACGAGAGGCGGCAGCGTGGAAATCGGCGGCGAGGCGCGGCTCAAGACCGATCGCAGCTACAGCTACTCACTCAAGCTGAAACCCAAGGCCGATGCGCCACCGATGATTGTCAACCTGATGAAGCAACTCGGCACTCCGGATGCGCAGGGTTCTTACACCCTCAACCGTGAGGGCAAGGTGGCCGAGCCCGTCAAGGAGCTGTCGATCGAAGAAATCGACGAGCAGCTGAGCTTCGGCGCCCCTTCACCGAAGTAAGCCATGCGCTGGTCTCCTCATGTTGTTGTTGCCAGCATCGTCGAGCGCGATGGCCGTTTCCTGATGGTCGAGGAGCAGATCAGCGGCGCACTGCGCCTGAATCAGCCCGCGGGTCACTGG
>JALYJV010000009.1 GCA_030775105.1 Pseudomonadota bacterium
GTCTCCAGCGGGGCGCGGCTGCGGCTGAGCTGAGTTGTTGTCGTGGACAAGCCCATGGCTCTAAGCGAAGTCAGACTACGGGTGTTCGACGGTGCAGGACCAGCGAGATCACCAGGGCCACGATGAAGACAAAGAACAACAGTTTGGCGATACCGGTTGCCGCACCAGCAATGCTGGTGAAGCCAAAAGCCGCGGCAACGATCGCCAGAATCAGAAACATCAATGCGTAGTAAAGCATCTGAGTACTCCTCCAGTCGGATGGGCGACCGGACAGCATCAATTTGCGTGCCCGCAGCCGAACCGTTACTGAACGAAGCTGAACAGGGCCGAATGGCAATCAAAGCGCAATCTGCATGGTGAATCGATGCGCAGCGTGCAAGTCGCTAGGGCCGTCATGGGTTCTGGAACAGCGCTCGCGATAGCGATGGCCAACCTGGCCGCTGCGAATCGCGACCGTACGCGCGCTCGGGACAGCGGCACGCTTCTTGATGACTGCGGGGAGTCAGCGAACATTGTTTGCGCCGACCACCAGACAACTACCGAACATTCATTCTTCCCCTCAGGAGAAACAACGATGACCAGCACAGACCAGACCGTCAGCGTGCTCAACGATCTGATTCAGACCTCTGAAGACGGCAAGCAGGGATTCCAGGCCGCTGCAGAGAAGGCTGCCGATCCCAGCCTCAAGAACCTGTTCCAGTCCCGATCGCAGTCCTGCGCCGCCGCGGTCAACGAGCTGCAGCAGATTGTCCGATCGCTCGGCGTCGATCCCAAGGACTCCGGCACCGTCTCCGGCGCGATTCATCGTGGCTGGGTCAAGGTCAAGGCCGCTGTGGGTGATAACAACCTCGCAGTGCTCGAAGAAGTCGAGCGCGGCGAAGATGTCGCCAAGGAAGCCTACATGCAGGCGCTGCGCGCCGACCTGCCGACGACCATCAAGGATGTCGTCAGCAAGCAGTACGAAGGCGTCCTGCAGAACCACAATCGTGTGCGCGACCTGCGCAACCAGTATCGCTCGAGCGCCAGCCACTAGGCGCAACCCTGAAGAAGTCGTCGTTCCTGCGCACGCGGAAATGACGGGCTGACCTGTTCAGATACTCATTGGCGCTGCAAGGCGCCGGATTGACTCAACGCAAGGAGATACACATGAGAACCCAGACGATTCCAGGAGACACCCCGATCATCGCCGGCATGGATGATTATCGCGGTCCCGGCCCGGAGATCATGGCGGCCGACACCCTTGAAGGGGATCGCGTCGTCAATATCGAAGGCGAAGACCTTGGCCAGATCCGCAACATCATGATCGACGTCGGCAGTGGTCACGTTGCCTACGCCGTTCTGTCGGTCGGCGGCATTCTCGGCATTGGCAAAAAGCTGTTCGCGGTCCCGTGGAGCGCACTTGCGCTCAATGCAGTCGACAAGTGCTTCGTACTTGATTTCGACAAGGAACACCTGGAGAACGCACCGGGCTTCGACAAGGATCACTGGCCGTCGATGGCCGATCCGCGTTTCGCCAATACGATTTACGAGTACTACGACACCCCGCCGTACTGGAACTGAGCGTCGGTCCACGGCGGGGCGCATGCCGCGCCCCGCCATCGGCTGATTCATCCCGGTTGCCGGAGAGATCTCTATGCGACACCCCAATAACACCGCTGCTGCATTCACCGTGCTGTTCGCGACCTTGGTGACCGGCATCGGCCTGAGCGCCTGCGGACCGCAGGCCAGTAATGACGAACCAGGCGGCCTGCCCCGCGATACGGTGCCCATGACGGTGCCGGTAGAGCCGATTCAGCCGAGAGAACCGGTGGACAGCACCATACCGCCGCATCCGACGACTGCTCCGGAGCCGCCAGCTGAACTGCCACCGCAGCCGATTGGTCGCATTGAGGCTGATCCGGCTTCAAACAGGCGCAGCGCGTTCGCCGCGGGGGGCGAATTCAATGTCGATGTCGGCGAATTCGGCGCGGATCGGGCCGGCCAGCCGGCCGAGGTTGCTCCGGCCTATGTCTACCTCGCCAGCCAGGATGCATCGTTCGTGACGGGACAGTTCCTGCACGTCAACGGCGGTGGACATCTCGGAGGCTGAGGCAAGGAGCGTCCACCCACCCGACAAGGCACAAGGCCGGAGTCGCGGCACCGGCGTCATTTCGGATGGACGGCCGCGCTGCGACGCACCGAGTGGTCGTCGAGCATGTCCTCGATATAGAGCATACGGGCGCCGAGCAGCACGATCGCGA
>JALYJV010000010.1 GCA_030775105.1 Pseudomonadota bacterium
GTTCATGATCGGGTCCTGCCAGACGATCGCGGTCGAAGCGATCGCCATCAGCACGTAGGGATGGCCGGGCTGGCGCCGCCAGGCGGCGATACAGACGACGATCAGCACGACCATCGCGACGACGCAGAAGAACTGCTGGAGTTCGAGCCAGTAGGGAAACCCGAACAGGACCTCGACCGGCCGAGGCACGCCGGTTACTTCCGGATTCGCAATGCGCGGCGAGACGGCACCGGTCCTTGCAAACCAGGCGATGACGCCAAGGATCCCCAGCGCGAATAGCCACCACAACCAGCCTGCCAGGGCGCTGCGTGGCGCGGCTCCCGCCGATCCGATGCGATCACTCATTCCCGCTTTCTCCTCGTCGATTTCTCACTCGTCGCGGTGCGCCTGGTCTTTCCCTTGATGCCCAGCAGATGGCGCATGCTCCGCAGCACCTCGGCCTTGAGTCCGACGATCTGGTCGGTTTCCAACGCAGAAGGTTGGGCGTTCGGCGGAACCAGCGTCGCCAGCGCGCCGACGTAGAAGATCGTCGTGCCGACCACCGAACTCGCGACGAGGAAGAAGTTGTCGTCGACCGGCGTGATCTCGCCGCTGCTGCGCCCCTCTTCGAACAGAGCCAGGAAACGCATCGTGATCTGGTCGTCGTCGGAGAAGATGCCGTGGATATGCGGTTCGGGCCCATCGGCTACGAAGCGCATCAGCAGTCGCGCGAGCGTTGGCCGCGCGACCAGCGTGTCGACCCAGGCGCCGGCAGCCATTTCGATGCGTCCGGAAATGCTTGCGTCTGCCGCAAGGATGCGCTCGAGTTCGTCGCGCAGCGGGCCAAAGGCGTCCTCGAACATCGCGTCGTACAGGGCCTGCTTGTCCTTGTAGTAATAGAACAGCGCGGCGCGCGTCATCTTCACCGTATCGGCCACATCCTCAAGACGCGCGGCAGCGAATCCCCTTCGGGCAAACAGGTCCTCGGCGGCTGCGAGGATGGCGGCCCGCGTGCGGTCGGCTCTGGCACTGCTCGGTTCGGCTACGGCTGGGTTGTTCACGTTGCTGTTCTCTTTGTGGCGGTGTTCGGGACACGCATTTTCGCCTCCCGGCCGACCGCCTTGGGGATTAATTTTACTTTCATGTAAGTTGAAATTCAACTTGCGAGTAAGTAGAGTTTAGTAACGCCAAGACAAGCCGCCGGGTTCGGGGCAAGGAGAATGAACATGCTGGAACTGCTCTTGCTGGACGGCCTACGCCTGCTGTTTGCCTTCGGAATGTGCGGCCTGGTGATCTGGTTTTGGTACTGGTTCATGGACTCCGTAGGCACGTTCTGAATCCATAACCGATCAGTACGTTCTCGTGTCGTCCGTCAATTCCCTGGGCATGGAGCGCAGCTGTGCCGTCATTGCATCCGCGTTGTCGGACAGCCGCTGCGAATCCGTGCGCCTGATGTCGGGGGAACGGCGGATGTTTGCGATGAATGCCGCACGCACGATCGTCCATGTGCCGGTTCCCGCGCTGACGCCGGACTGGACGCTGCGCACCTGGACCTGTGGCATCGCTCTCCAATGCGCGCCCTCGAAGGGGCGCATCGCGCCGTTCACGCTGCGGGCCTTGTCGCCGCGCCAGTCGATTGCGCTGTCGATCGTTGAAGGCGGCGTCGCGCTGGCTTGGATATCGGCACGCTGGCCAGGCCTGGTGTCGGAGCTGCGGCGCTTCCTGCCCGATCTGGAACTACGCGACCCGGATCTTGAGGGCGAGGAAATCCTCGAGACGGCGCTGACGCTCGCAGAATCCGCGGCGGAGCTGCAATCGCATCCGCTGCTCGGGCAGCTCCCGATCGGCCTGGCGCCGCGCGGCGGGCTGCTCGACGCACTGCGTCGCCGGCAGGGACGCATGCCCTGGTCAAAGACCAAGCGCTATCTGTCGCCGGGCTTCGAGACCATTCCGGTCGGCGGCGAGAGCAACATCAAAAGTTCGCGTCTGCCCCCGCCGAGCCGACCCGAGGACGACGATCCGGAGATCCGCGCCGACCAGCGTGCCGGCTTGCCGTATCCCGAGTGGAATCTGTGGACGCAGAAATTCCTGGCGGATCACGTCGCGGTTCTGGAACGCAGGCTGCCCGCGAGCAAGAAGCCGCCGCGGCCGGCGCCGGTGAACCTGCGCCGCTGGTTTGAGGAACACACCCATCGCGTGATGCAGCGCAGGCTGGAGGATGGTTCCGATCTCGACATCGACCAGTACATTGAATTTCACGTTGACCGCCTGACGGGCAAGGCTTCCGAGGCTCGTGTGTTCCGCGAGCTGCAGCCGAGTTTCCGCGACGTGACGACGGCGCTGCTGCTGGATGGCAGTGCGTCGCTGGGTGGACGCGGCGGCCAGAGCTTCAAGCTGGAACTGGACTGTGCCGATGCCCTGTGTCACGCGATGGCGCTGGCCCGCGAGCGCCACGGGCTGTTTGTCTTCAACGGCAAGACGCGCCACCGGGTCGACGTCACCTGCCTGAAGGACTTCAAGGATCCGCATCCGGTGATCCCCGGCGATCTGGGGCTGATGACGGGCGGCTACACGCGCCTCGGCGCGCCGCTACGCCACCTGACCAGCCGTCTGCTGGATCAGCCATCCGAGCGGCGCCTGCTGATCGTCATCGGCGATGGTCTGATTTCCGACGAAGGCTACGAGGGCCGTTATGCCTGGGCCGATAGCGCGCATGCCGTGCAAGAGGCGGAAGAAGCGGCGGTCTCGCTGTACTACATCGGAGTGGGACAGACCAAGGTCGATCCGCTACCAGATGTATTTGGCCCGCGACGCTCCACGCGCATCCGCCGCGTCGAGGAACTGCCGCGCGTCCTCGCGCAAGTGCATCGCGAACTGGTGACGAACTAATGGATGGGGAACGCATGCAGCAGCACTATTACCAGAGCAACGGCACCGAGATCGCGCTGTTCAAGCGCGCGGCCGAGCAGCGGGTACCGGTGATGCTGACCGGCCCGACCGGCTGCGGAAAAACGCGCTTCGTCGAGCACATGGGCGAAGTGCTTGGGCGCAAAGTGGTGACGATCAGCTGCCATGACGACCTCACCAGTTCCGACCTGGTCGGGCGCTTCATGGTGACCGGCGGAGATGTGATCTGGACCGACGGTCCGCTGGCGCGCGCGGTCAAGGACGGGGCGATCTGCTACATGGATGAAGTGGTTGAGGCGCGCCACGACTCGCTGGCGGTGCTGCATTCGCTGACCGATCACCGCCGCACGCTCTACCTCGATCGCGCCGCCGAAGTCGTGAAGGCGCCGGACAGCTTCATGCTGGTGTGTTCCTACAACCCCGCGTACCGCAGCTCGCTCAAGGAACTGAAGCCTTCGTTCCGGCAGCGCTTTGTGACCGTCGCGATGACCTATCTGCCGCCCGAGCGCGAAGCGGAGGTGCTGGTTGCGGAGGCCGGCGTCGATCTGGCTGTGGCCAAACGCCTCATCAACTGCGCAATGGCGATCCGCAACGCCGACGACGTCTTCCATTTCGAACCGCCCTCGACGCGCGTGCTCGTCACGGCGGCCAAGCTCGTCGCTGCCGGTGCCAGCGAAATGGAGGCCGCCGAGGCAAGCATCCTGGCGCCCTTGTCCAACGACGGCGCCATCACCGACGGCCTGCGCGAGCTGGCCGCGGCGAGTCTACTCGGCACCGCGACCGCGGCTGCCATACCAATTAGCAAAGCAGGAGGAAAGAAGCCATGAGCGGCCACGGCGTGAGCGAGCAGGACCGACGACGCAAGCGAGCAATGATTGTCTTCCAGGTCCTGATCTATAGCTGGATCTTCGGGACGTTCCTGGTGCAGATGTATCTCTATTCGAAGAGCGACTGGTAAACAGACCATGGCAAGCACTATTCAGAAACCCTCGGGCTTTGGCGCTTACGACGCCCACCAGGCCGACAGCTCCGCTGCACAGTGGAAAGCCGACAAGTGGATGATCGCCGGTACCTTGCTGATGGGTACCGGCGTTCTCGGCATCATCGGTCTGCCACTGTTCTTCTACGGCATGCACCTGCAGAAAGTCGCGGCACGCGCCGGTTACTCGGTGCGGCCGCTGATCGTCACGCTGATCGGCTATCTGGTGATCATTGACTCGGCGCTCAACAGCATGGGCTGGACGCTCGATCTGTTCGCCCACCACACGCTGATCAATCGCGTGCTGACGGTAGGCTGGGGCGCCCTGTTCGATGGCGGCTACTTCTGGCACTACAACGAACTGTGGATCGGTGGCGCCGGCGCGCCCGGCGAGAAAGCCTGGGAAATCGCGTTGATTCCCTGCCTGTTTTGCGCGCGCCTGGCCGCCGCGATCGGCTTGCTGCAGATGAAGCGTTGGGGCCAGCAGTGGCTGATCGTGACCTGCTGGATGGGGATCATCGTCTGGACTGGCTACAACACCAACATGACCATCTTCGCCGACGTGCGCTACGCGAACATCGCGTTCCCCGTCTGGGGCTGGTGGCTCTACGACATCTGGTACGTCACGCCGTTCCTCGCGCTGCCGTATCTGCATACGGTCAACCGCGAAATCTTCTCCGAATGATGGCGACGGCGAAAGGACAATACGATGAACACTCCAACTGACAACGACCTTCCGCTTGGCACGATCCCGCACTACGCCAACATGCACAAATGGCTGCAGCGCGGCCTCTTCGTCTGTCTGGTCGTTCTGGTCATCGAAGCGTCGCTCTCCCTGCCACTGATCGCGGTCTGGATGGGCTGGCCGACGTTGTCGATGACCGAGATCTGTCACGAGATGACCAAGGTCCGGTACTCCAACGACAACGCTGAGTGCAAGGTGCCACACCCGCTGTTCGACCCGTCCGAGGGGTTTGCGCTCAAGGATTCCGCGCAGGACCTCTGGGGCATCCAGCCGCGACCGCTCTACAAGCGGATCGGCTACCGCGACCTCGTGAAGTTCCGCGACGAGCGGCTGGCACGTGAAGCGTCGGCGCGCGCGAAGAATGCCGAGACTGCCATGGCGCCTGCCGCAGAGCAGCCAACATCGCCGAACACGGCAGGGGATTGATCGATGAGCAGTGCCGACAAGGCCACCAAGGTGCAGCAACCCACGCATGTTCCGGACGCGCTGGTCTATGACTTCGACTACAACACCGATCCGGAATACTGTCGCGACCCGCATGGGCGCGCGGCCGATCTGATCAAACGCGCGCCGCCGATCTTCTGGACGCCGTACAACGGCGGACACTGGATGTTCCAATCGCACGCCGCGGTTTTCGAGGCACTGCGCGACTACGCAACGTTTTCCAGCGAGCACTTCGCCCCGGAGGCCTTCGCCGCCATGATGGCGGAACTACCGGAGGATGAACGCATACCGGCACCCGTGCCGATCTGCATCGATCCGCCGCAGCACGGCAAGCTGCGCCAGCCACTGTTCTCGACCTTCTCGCCCAAGGCCGTTGCGGCGATGGAAGGCAAGGTCCGTGCGCTCGCGGAGCGCCTGATCGACTCAATCGCGCAGCAAGGTCACTGCGAGTTCCAGCAGGCGGTTGCCGACGTCTATCCGGTCGAGATCTTCCTGTCGATGTTCGGGCTGCCGTTGGAGAAGGAGCGCGAGTACCGCGATCTCGCCAAGTCACATTTGAATTCGATCACGCCGGACTTGTCCGAGAACATGCTGATGATGCAGAGCATCGCCTCAGTGATGCGAGAGACCATCGTCGCGCGGCGCACGGATCGACGCGACGACATCATCAGCCTGCTATGGGGCCTGGAGATCGAAGGCGAGCCGATGGGGTTGGATCTGATGCTCAGCTACTGCGTCATTCTGTTCATCGCCGGCCTCGATACCGTGGTCAACGCGCTCGGCTTCGGCGTGCGCCATCTCGCTGCGGATCCGGAGCTGCAAAGAACGCTGCGCGCACAGCCGGAGCTGATCCCGAAAGCCTCTGAGGAATTGCTGCGTCGCTACACGTTTGTCGCGCCGATCCGGATCCTGAAACGGGGCACGGTGTATTCCGGCGTGCAGATGAAGGAAGGCGAGCGCGTGATGATGTTCCTGCCGGCGGCCAGTGTCGATGCCGCCGTCTACCCGGACCCACTCAAGTTTGATCTGCACCGGACGAACCAGCCGCATCTGGCATTTGGTTCTGGCCCGCATTTCTGTCTGGGCATGCACCTCGCGCGCCTGGAGCTCCGGATCATGTACGAGACGATGCTCGGCAAGCTGCCGGAGTTCCGCCTTCATCCGGATACTGCTCCCACATATCACGGCAGCATCATCGCCGGACCGAGCAGCATTCATCTGGTGTGGGGCGAAGGCGTCGTGCGGCCGGTCGAGAACAAGGCGTCGCAAGCCCATGCCGTGGCTACTGCAACGGTCTCAGCGCCCGCGTCGTCGGCACAGCCCGAGATCAAAGGTCCACCGCTATCGATCGCAGGCGTCTGGACCGTAACGATCTACGGCCCCACCGGTCCCCAGGACACGACGCTGGAGCTCAGCCTCGTCAACGGTGTACTCGGTGGCACGCAGGCGGCCCTCGGCCAGGTCGAAAAAGTCGACGAGATCGCCTACGACAGCCGCACCGGCAAGGTCTCGTGGATCAACAAGATCAGTAAGCCCTTGCCGCTCAAGCTGAAGTTCGATGGTGTCGTCGAAGGCGGCGCCATGAACGGCAAGATCAAGGCTTCGATCATGGGGTCGTTTCCTTTTACGGGCGTCAGGCACTAAAGAATGGGCGCGCTGATCATGCTGGGCTCGCTGTTCGGACTGATCGTCCTGATCGTCGCGCTGGTGGCCCGCTTCGACCCGGAAGCGCGTGGCACGACGCGGTCAGGGATCGGCAAGCGCGATGACTGAACTCAGCCCTGCGCTGCAGTGGGGGCAGGGCTTTGCCTATGTAGGCGGCGCTGCCTTCGTCCTTGCAGGTCTGTATCTGAGCTATCGGCGCGGCCGCCTGCATCCACTGCTGCTGGTCTGCATCTCTGCGATCTCCTTCTCCTGGATCGAGGCGCCGTACGACTGGGTGGTGTATGCGCAGTTCCCGCCCGAGCTACCCCGGATGCCGGCGTGGTGGCCGATGAACATGACCTGGGGTGGTGGGCTGCCGTCCGCTGTTCCGCCAGGGTATATCGCCTATTTCGTATTGCCGGCGGTGATCGGCGCGTGGCTCGGACGCCGGCTGAGTACCGCAATGCAGTGGCGCCGACCATATGTGCTGCTCGCCACCGGGCTGATCATCGGCTGCGCTTGGGCGTTTGTGTTCAACGCGCTCTTCGGTCCGCGGTTCGGGGTCTTTTACTACGGGCGCGTCATCGAAGGACTCGCGCTGTGGGAAGGCACGCGATACCAGTATCCGCTCTACGACGCACTCGCGATGGGCGTGCAGATGATGGTGTTCACCTATCTGTTAGGTCGCACGGATCAGAGTGGGCGGTCACTGGTGGAAGCATGGGCCGACGCGAGAGCCAGCACGCGGAACCGTTCTGCCTTGCTGTCGATCGCGGTATTCATCGTGATCGGCCATCTGGTCTACCTTTCGGTGTTCGCGCCGCATCTCGCGACCAAGGTGATGGGCTTGGTCACCGCCGGGCCCACTGAGCAACTGTTCGAAGGCGTGCCGAATCAACCGTTGTAGCTGGTCTGCACCACGACAAGCGGTAGAGCGTCAGGCTTCTGACGCGATGACGCTCAGGCCTTGTTGAAGGCGCGTGACTTGGAAATCCGGAAAGCGCTGCTTGAACTTGTCCGAGACGAAGATGTTATCCGTCGCGTAACGCGGCAACAGCTCGGCGGCGTCGCGGACTTGCGGGCTGAACAGCCCCGCTGCCTTGAGCTCCCAGTGCCTCAGAACGCTGTAGCGTCCCTCGACGCCCAGTGCCTGCGCTGCCAGGGCGACGAACTGCCGGTAGTTCAGACGATCGTCGTCGCACGGCAGATGCCATGTTTGTCCATACGCTTCCAGCGTGTTGCCGAGCAACGCCATCGCGCGGCTGGCATCTGGCGTGTAGATCAGCGTGCGCTGGGTGTCGTCGCGCAAGAAGACCCGGGCCTTCTTGCCTGACCTCAGGCGATCGATGACCGTGGTGTTTGTGATGCTTTGGGTCAGACCCGGCCCATAGAATTCCGGCGCCCGGCAGATCATCGCCTGCACGCGTTCCTGTGCGACGGCGTCCAGCAGTTCCAACGCGATGGCGCCGCGCACCTTGCCTTTGTCGCCGTGGGGCCGGAACGCGGTGTCTTCTGCCTGCGGCTGCGCCGTCTGCGGATACATGTAGGTGTTGTCGAAGTACACCAGCCTCACGTCATGCGCTGCGCAAGCATCAATGACGTTGCGCATGATGTTCGGCCACTGCGCCAGCCACAGGCGCGTATCCATCGGCAGGCCGGCCGTCAGGTAGACGATGTCTGAACCCTCGACTGCCCGCGCGGTTTGCGCGGCATCGAGCAAGTCCGCGCTGAGCAGCTGATCGGTGGCGTTGACCTTCTGTGGTCGGCGACTCACCAAGCGGATGTCGCTGGTGAACTCGCGTTTCAGGCTGAGTGCGAGTTCGCGGCCGATCTGCCCGCTGGCCCCGAGTATGGTCTGCATCGGAGTATCTCCTCTGGTCGGATGCGATCAGGCCCGTTTGCACTAGCGCTGGAGCAAACCGTCGTCGATGACCTGCTGGAAGTGGTTTTCCACGGTCTGGCGGACGCTGTGGCAATGCACGCCGAAGTTCAGGCTGCGCTGATTGTCGAGGCGGACCGGGTGGCCGACATTGCGGGCGGTGAACTTGCGTGCGACCGGCCCCATCAGAGGACCGACTGCCCACGCGATGTACTTGAGCACGGTGGATTTCAGGAACGGATACGCATTGCCGAAACGCGTGGGAAGGATTTTCGCCATGCCGATGAGGTCCATTTCGCCGGCACGCGCGCAGCGTCTAATCCAGCGCTGCCCCCGACCGCATCGGCGTAGCCAAGCAGATATGCAACAGAATGCAGACCGCATCCTGATAAGACTGCACCAGGCCTTCATAGCTGATGCCGCCGTCGCAGCCGAGCAGGTTGCAACCTTGCGGGGCAAGTGGTCCTAAAGTGAGGGAACCGGCTATGCCGATCGGATCCACGAAGTACTGCAGGTCCAGTGGCGCTGGCGTGTTGTAGCCGTCGTATGGACCGGGATCGGCGATCTGTTGGTCGCGTACGCCGCGCATAAGAATGCGAAAGAATTCGTGCATCCAACGTCCAGGGTGCGCAGTGGTCACGGTGTGCACGTCCAGCTCATAGTTGCCGGGCAGGCCGGTACGAATCACCACCATGTCCAGACTTGGGATCACGAAGATCATTTGATCGAGAAATCCAACGAACATGTACATATCGCGTGGGGCAGAAGGCACCAGCGGATGCTCGACTTCTTTCACTTCGGAGAGCAGCTCAACCGGGTATCCGGAATCTCCTTGATTGCTCCACAACAGATAGCCATAGAATCCATTCGTAGGGGAGGATCGCCCGGCTTCGGCCACGTATCGGGAATCGATCAGTCGCAGTCCATTCCATACGCCGCCGTTGAGCATCAGGCTACCGATGCGTCCGAGGTTCTTGGATGCAATGAACAGGAAGGCGTAGCCCTGCGTATTGCCGACGCGGTCACGCAACCAGAACCAGTCTTCCCGCGCGATGCCGATGGGCTCGAACAACTCGCGCTGCGCGAATTCCTGGAGATCCTCACCAACAGCGCGTTCAACGACCTTGGCCATGAGCGTCACTGTGGTCTGGCCGTAGCTGAACTCGGTGCCGCGTGGTGCCACGAAGGGAAGCGCCAGCGTGTAGCTCACAGAATCCGGCGCGGCGAGGCTGCTGACGATGTCGCCGCTCCAGGAGAAGCGCAGGCCAGAGCTCTGGGTCAGCAACTCACGCACCGTGATCGCGGCATGCTCGGCGTCAGCTTCCGGCAGGTACTTGCCAATAGGATCATCGAGCTCTAGCAAGCCCAACTGAATCGCCCGGCCGGTCAGCACCGAAACCACGCCCTTGGTTGTGCTCCAGACGTTGTTCGGCACCGATTCAGTCAATGGATCGAGCGGTCCGGTGCCCGCCAGACAACCGTAGCGGTAAATGCGGATCGACTGCGCGTTGGTCGCCGTTGCATACAGCGCCGCATCTGCAACCGCCTGCGGATCGAGATCTAGTTGGTCCGGCGATTTCGATTGGAATACCTGATCGGCCGACGGCAAGGCGCAGCGCAATTGAGCCTCGGCGCCGCTCCCGCCAGAATTGCTCTCGATCGGCTCTGAGGAATCGCATCCGGCGAGCAGCATTGCCGTCGCAAGTACAGTGAGCAGGATCTTCATATCGCTCCTCTCCATATATTTCGTCTGCCCGCAGCTGCGCCACGGACATGCCACTGAAGTGCCAGGGATGTTCCGCCTTACACCCGCAGGCTCTTCCAGGGCGCTTGCAGCAGTGCGGCGATGACTTGAAGCGCCTGATCGAGATCGGGCTCTCGCCCGGTAATGATGTCGTTGTAAAGGTAGGCCTCGCTGATTCGCACCAAAGCGTAGGCGAGGCTTTCCAAGTCACGCGGAAGGTTTAGGCGCTTAGCGGCCACTTGCTCCTCCAGTAGCACGCGATAGAGTCCGATCACATGCTCCTGAAGCACGCTATGGCGTGACGTTAGTACGCGCAGCGCGTATTCCGGGTCGGACGCTACAAAACGCTGGAACGGTTCAAAGCCTTGGATCGCCTGCAGGAAACGGTAGAAATGGCGCGCTGCGTACTCAGGGCCACGGTCAGGCAGCCGGTCGCCGGCAATCTCCCATGCGCGGTCAGCAAAGTAGCAAAGCACTTCTCCAATTAGTCGTTCACGGGTTCCTACCCAGCGATACAGCGTGACGCGATTGATGCCGAGTTCCGCCGCTACTTCCTGAAGATCGATCCGCTCGCCACGGACGAAGCGATCGCGCGCCAGCACGAAGGCATCAGCAGCTGTCGACCTAGGAGTGAACGGTCGCAGGGAACGACTCGAGCGAATGGCCCGTACCTTCTTGTTTGTCATGCCTGCAACAATATCTGGAAACGTTACGTCACGCAACATTCGCACAATATGT
>JALYJV010000011.1 GCA_030775105.1 Pseudomonadota bacterium
AAGTACAACTGGGGTATCCGCACCCTGCAGTCGACGCCGCATGGACTGTTCGTTGGTACGGTGAATCCCTATGGCCCCAAGGTCGCGGTCAAGCGCGGCAAGCGCTGGTCCTACGTCTACAACCCGCGCGGTGGTTGCGAAGTCTGGCTCGGTGCGGCGACGCATGACTGAGCCGCAAGCCCCGCTGTTCATACTCGGCGCACCGTTCAGCGGCGCGGCGTATCTCGCTGCGCAGCTCGGCCAGCATCCGCAGCTGTACGCGCTGCCGGAACTGCGCCTGTTTATGGCGGATTCCCTCGAAGAGTTGCTGAACATTTTCGAGTTGAGCCAAGGGCCGCAGGTCGACGGCCTGCTGCGCGCAGTCGCGCAGATCGAGTTCGGCTCGCAGTCCGACGCCGGCATCGAAGCTGCGCGCGACTGGCTCAAGCGCAATGCGCACTGGAGTGTCGGTGAATTGCTGCACGAGCTCGCGGTACGTGTCGCGCCGAGCCGCCTGGTGATACCCGATGCCGAATCACCGCTGCGGCCGATGGATCTGCGACGCCTGCAACGCCATGTGCCGGGCGTGCAGGTCGTGCATCTGCTGCGTCACCCGTGGACGCAGGGCTGCCTGCTCAGCGCCTGGGCGCGCGAGCGCCTGTTCGTGCCGATGGACTACAAGGACCACGGCTGGAAGCCGCTGATCATCGATCCGCAGATTCCCTGGCTGCGTGCCAACGACAATATCGAGCGCGCGTTTCCAGAACCGCTGCAACGCCTGTGGATCGAAGCACTGGACATCGATCCACTCGCCGTGCGCAGCACGCTGTGCCGTTTGCTGAAACTCGCCACTGACGATGCCGCGCTCAACGCGATGAGCAGACCCGAAGCCTGGCTGTTCGATGGCCTCGGTCCACGCAGCGCGCCCTACGGATTGGAGCCGGACGCCTTCGAGCCGTTCAGACAGGCCGATCTGGAACTCGCCGGTCAGGCCTGCCTCGACCTGCCGCTGCCCTGGCGGCCGGACAGCGACGGCTTTGCGCCGGAAGTGCTGGAGCTGGCGCGGCGGTATGGGGTGAGCTGAACTGTCCTCGCCCGCAGCGATCAATATGTTTGCGCGAAGCCAGGCTGAGATCGGACGGGATGGTGCAGTGCTTCCCGCCGCTCCGCGATATGGCAAGAAACGCCGCGCTATTCCGATCCCTGGTGCTTATGGGCGTTCCGCCAGTACCGAGGCGACAAATGCACTTTTCCCCAGAGAGTACTGCTCTCTGGATTCCAGAGTGGCCCCATGATTTTCCGACGCCAGCTTGCGCTTGAGTGTGAGATAGGCAGCGGCAAGTGCCGGGTTTGCGCGCAAGCGATCACGAAACAGGAGGTGTCGCTTTTCCAGCTCGCCGTGTTCGACACAGAGGTGGACGTGGTGCGTACTGGGCCATAGCTCGGGCTTCTGGAAGAACGGATACACACGATCAAAGTCTCCGAGAGGGACGTGTGCATAGCCCAACGCCGCAAGGCGTGGAAGGAAGGCTGCAATCTGTTCCAGCGACTGCACTGAAACCTGAAGATCGATGACAGGCTTCGCGGCCAAGCCCAGCACAGCCGTCGAGCCCACGTGATCGATGCGACGCACAAGGCTGCCGAGCGTCTTGACGATCACCGACGCTTCGGCCTCAAACATGGCTGGCCAGCCTGGGTCATAGGGAGCCAGCTGAATCACTGACGGGCTGCCCAAGATCATGACATCAGCGCGCGCTGTATCCGCCATCCACCGGCAGCAGATGTCCGTGGATGTACTGCGCATGCTCCGAGCATAACCATACGGCCGCCTGCGCGACTTCTTCGGCGGTGCCGATGCGACCTGCGGGGTGGAGCGCGAGTACGGCGCTGATGTCTTCGGCGCCGCGCTCCTTGAAACGTGCGCCCATGCCGGCGTCGATCAGGCCGGGGCAGACGGCATTGATGCGCACGCCCTGCTTGGCGTAGCTGATTGCCGCCGATCTGGTGAGGCCGGCGATGGCGTGCTTGCTGGCGGTGTAGGTCGCGCTGATGCCGCCGCCCATGCCGAACACCGAGCAGTTGTTGACGATGCAACCGCCGCCTTGCTCAAGCATCCAGCGGATCTGGTACTTCATGCACAGGAAGGTGCCGCTGACATTGGTGCACATCACGCGCTCCCAGTCGTCTTCATCCACATCGGCAAGCGGAGTGCGCAGGCTGCTGGCGCCGGCGTTGTTGAATGCGGCGTCAAGCCGGCCGTAGCGTTCGCGGACCTGCTGCAGCATCGCCTGCACGGCGGTGCTGTCGCCGATGTCCACGGTCAGCGCAAACGCGTCGAATTGCGCTGCCTTCAGCAGGTCAGCAGAGGCTTGTGCCGCGTCGGCGTCGATGTCGGCGATGGCGACGCCGTACCCGGCCTGGGCGAATGCCAGCGCTGCCGCGCGGCCGATGCCGCCGCCGCCGCCGGTGATGAGTGCAACTGGGTTGCCGCTGGGCTTCGACAAAACCGCGCTCCGGGATGATTCGATGTAGGACGAGGCCTACATTAAACATCGACGGAGCGCCGTTCGCACCTCAGGGCGCGGCGGACCGCACCTCTACCAGCGCGGTTTACCTTGAGTGACGCAGGAAGAAGTCGACGATCTGCGTCGCTGCGTTGTAGTCGCTGGTGTTCTTGCCGAGCAGCCTCGGCAGCAGGGTCTTGCCGCCCGGCCACTGGTGGCCGACGCCGGCGAGGCCGCACCACTGCACATCGTTGCCGCTGGCGCAGCCCTTGAGCGTGGTGCAGGTCGCGGCACCGCTCTGCAGGCTGACCGTGCCTTCGGTGCTGCAGCCATTGCGCGCCGCCAGCAGGCCGACCACGGCCTTCACCGACGGCCGGAAGCTGTCCTCGACCGAGCCACCGTCCCAGGGAATGCGCGGATCGTCGCGGCCCTGGATCAGCAGCGTGGGGGTTCCGCGTGCAGGTTTGCACGACGGCGTCATGATGCCGCCGGCCACGCTGGCGATCGCGGTGAAGATCTCCGGCTGCTCGCAGGCGGCGCGGTGGACCATCATCGCGCCATTCGAGAAGCCGGCGCCGTAGACGCGCTTGCCGTCGACGGTGACCTTGGTCTTGATGTCGGCAACCAGATTTGCCATGAATGCGACATCATTGACGCCATTCTCCATCGGTTTGGCGCAGCAACTCCCGGCATTCCAGGCTTTGCTGACACCATCCGGGTAGGCAACGATCACACCGCGCGCATCGGCCACGCGGTCGAACCCTGAAACTTCTTCCATGTTCTCGCCGGTGCCCCAGCCGCCGTGCAGGGCGACGAGCAGCGGCATCGGCTTGCCGGCCTGGTAGCTCTTCGGCACGTACAGCAGGTAGCTGCGCTTGAGCAGACCGCTTTTGACTTCGTACTCGACCGACTTGCCCGGCTGTTGGGCCTGGACGGTGCCGGACACTGAGCAGGCGACCAGCGCACTGCAACCGAGCAACAGCGCCATCGCGCCGAATTTGCCGCGTAGGAAAGAGAGTTTCATGGCAGACCTCGACCTGGGGTACGAAAGAAGTGCAGATCGCATTGTGCGGACTCAGGGATGAACATGCCATGAAACTCCCACACCCGGTCTATCCGATATCGTAGGCAGTGCCGATGGCGGCGGGCGTCAATTCAGGCTGGTCGGCGGCGCGGCCCGCTGCCGCAAACAGCGGCGCGTTGCTGGCCCCCAGCGACGGGCCAGGCGCGCCGATACGGCCATTGCCGTTCGCAAGTTGAAACGGCAATCCAGGCAGGCGCAGCGTCCCCACGGTTTGAATCCACTGACGCGCGGCGAGGTGGGCATCGGCGCCGATGTCGGCAACCGAGGCGACGCTGGCGGCAGCCATTCCGAGCGCCTGCAGTTGCGCCGCGGCAGCCTGCGGATCGAGTTGCGCAGCCCAGATGCCGATCAGCTCATCCAGCGCATCGTGATGCTGCTGGCGCAGCGCAGCAGTTGCGTAGCGCGCATCGTTGGCCAGCGCCGTGCCGCCGATCAGCTGCGCAAGCGCATGCCACTGCGCGTCTGAGCGCACACACAGCGTCAGCCAGCGGTCTTGGCCGGCAGCGGCATAGCAGCCCTGCGGTGCGTGCGTGGCGTGACGGTTGCCGCGCACCGGTGCCTGCTGCCCAAACCGCACGCAGGCGGCGAAATGCTCGCCGGCGAACCACGCGGTGGTCTCGCATTCGGACAGGTCGATCCACTGACCACGATCGCTGTTGCGACGCTGCCACAACGCGGTGATTGCCGCGCAGGCACCCATGATGCCGTTGAGCACGTCCATCTCACGCACACGGAACCAGCGGCTCCTGGTGTCGTAGCTTGTCAAAGACTGCAGGCCGCTGACCGCTTCCAGCGTGCCGCCGTAGCCGCAGTAGTTCGCGTAAGGCCCAGTCGCACCGAAAGCCGACATCGACAGCAGGACCAGTTTCGGGTTGAGCGTCTGCAGATGCGCAAAGCCATAACCCTTGCGTTCCATCACGCCGGGACGCGAGTTCTCGATGATCAGGTCGGTGTCGGCGATCAGCGCGTCGAGCACGGCGCGATCGGCATCACGCTTGAGATCAAGCGTCAGCGACTGCTTGCCGCGATGCAGCTGCCAGAAGCGCGGGTGGTCGTTGATCTTCTCGACATAGCCGCCGCGCATGCCGTCGAGGCGGCTCGGATATTCGATCTTGATGACTTCGGCGCCGTAGTCGGCAAACATCCGCGCGGCATGCGGGCCGGCCCAATCGTGGGTGAAGTCGAGCACGCGCAGGCCATTGAACAGGCTGCGCGCCTGCGCGGCGTCCGTTGCGGATGGTGCGGTGCGCTCGGACCACGCGATATGTGCGTTCGTCGAAATGGGCGCAGGTGCGTCCGTCCATGCGCAGTGCCCGGCGCGAAACGGCGCGCCGGGCATGCGCACGGGGCCGAGTTGCGGCTGATCCAGTTCGATGAAGAACTGCCGTGCTGCATGTTGCGGATCGGCCAGCGCCTCGCTGAGCGACAGCAGCGGCGCCCACGCCAGGCCGGCCTGCTGGCCAGCGGCGAATGCGCTCTGGCGTGACTGTGCGTCCAGCCATGGCCGCATCAATGCTTCGGTGCGCTCGCGGTTCTCGATGCGCCCGGCCATCGTCCGCAGCGGGTCTGCGAGCAGTTCAGGTGCGCCGAATATCTCTGCGGCTTTCAGCCAGTGACGGATCGGGCCGCCGACGATTGCGATCTCGCCATCGGCGCAGGGATAGGTGCGCCACGGCACCATCGCGTGCTGATCGCCATTGCGCCGCGCGACCTTGCCGTTGACCAGGCATTCGGTGATCGCGATCTCGATGTTCTCCATCGAGGCTTCGATGATCGAAACATCGATCGTCTCGCCCGGACCGCTGTCGCGCTGCCGCCGCAGATCGGCTGCAAGGCAGGCGAAGTACGCATTCAAGCCGGCGCTGAGTTCGCAGATGCGCGGACCGGCATTGAGCGGCGCGCGGCGGCCGTCGCCGGTCGAGCGCATCAGGCCGGCCTCTGCATAGAGCGTGATGTCGTCGGCCTGCCATGCGCGCTTGGGCCCGGTCTGGCCGTAGGGCGTGGTCTGGCACAGCACCGCCTGCGGATTGAGTGCGCGCACCGCGGCGCTGTCGTAGCCCGCCTGCGCCAGCGCGTTATAGCCCCAAGCGTCGATGATGATGTCGGCGCGCGCCAGCAGCGCATGCAACTGCGCGCGATCGGCGAGGCGCTTGCCGGTGTGAAACCAGACCTGCGCATCGACATCGAGTGCGGCATCGTGGCCACCGGCGATGCGCACGACATCGGCACCGAAGCCGGCGAGCAGCTTGCCGCAGAACGCGCCGGCGACATGGCCGCTGAGTTCGAGCACCTGCAGGTTCTCAAGGCGCTGCATCATGCGGACTCCAATAGCGTACGGATCGCGTCCTGCACCGGCTGCGGTCGATGGATAGGGAAGAAATGCCCGGCGTCTTCCAGTTCGAGATAGCGCGCCTGCGGCAGCAGCGTCTGCAGTGCACGGCCGGAATGCACGCAGCGCGACAGCGCGCCGTACATCAGCAGCGTCGGCATGCGCAGCGCGGTGATCTCGTCGGCCTGCATGCCGGGCTGATCGAGGTCATCGCGCGCCGTCGTGAGTTCGAGCAGATCAAGCCAGGCCTTGGCAGCGCGTGCCGCGCCGCGGCCCTCGCCGAATGGCGTGAAGTCGTCCTTGGCCTGCGGCAGCTGGCCGGCCAGGCGCATGCGTGCGGCGGCTTCGAGGAACAGGTAGCCGACCTGCGGCAGGTTGGCCCAGTCCGCTGGATGGGTCGCGGCGACCTCGCGTTCGATGTCGGTGATTCTGGGTGTGTCGTGTAAGCGCATCAGCGGCTGCAGGCGCGGAATCCGCGCATCGATCAGTCCCAGATGGCTGACGCGGTCGGGCGCCATGCCGGCCGCTTCGAGCGCCGCGCTGCCGCCGTAGCTGTGGCCGATCAAGGCGGCCCTGACGACGCCGAGCGAGTCCATCACCTGCAGTGTATCCTCGGCAAAATCCAGCGGCCGGTAGCCGTTGGGCGGACGCTCGCTGTAGCCGTGGCCGCGCAGATCGAACACGGTGACCCGGTAGCGATCCTGCAGCGCCACTGCGGTGGCATACCAGAACGCGCGATTGGTGCCGAGGCCGTGGATCAGCACCACGTCCGGCCCTTCGCCCATCTGCTGGGCGGCCAGTTTCGGACGCGCGCTCATGCGAGGCCACCAGAATTTTGGAGAACGAAGTGACGTTGTCTGCACACAGTCAGGATGTCGTGACTCACTACACGCGGCGCCATACGGGCCGCGACGGCTTGTTTGGCGACCAGCCGTTCGCCAACTACGGCTACTGGACCCGACCCGGCATGACGCTGGAGCAGGCCGCCGAAGCGCTGACCGAAGTCGTCGCAACCGCCGCAGGTCTGCGTCCCGGCGACCATGTGCTCGACGTCGGTGCCGGCTACGGTGCGGGCGCGGTGATCTATGCCAAGCGCTGCCAGCCGGCTTCGATCATCGGCATCGACATCACGCCGGTGCGCATCGAAGAGGGCAAGAAGTACGTCGCCGGCCACGGCCTGTCCGACGTCATCGATCTGCGCATCGACAGCGCCACCGCGATGAGCTTCGCCGATGCGAGTTTCGACAAGGTCGTTTCGGTCGAATGTGCATTTCATTTCGACACGCGCAAGGACTTCCTGCGCGAGGCCGCGCGCGTGCTCAAGCCCGGCGGCACGCTGGCGCTGACCGACATGATTCCGCGCCGCGGTGTCGATCCCGCCAGTTACATGCGCGGCGAGAAGACCCTGAACAGCGGCGTCTGCCTCGACAACCTGGACAACGCCTACGACGCCGATGCTTACGCCGCGATCCTGCGCGAGGTCGGCTTCGAGGCGGTTCGCATCGAGTCGATCGTCGAATGGACGCGTCTGCAGTTTGCGGCGACGCTCGACGCGATGGGGGCCGCACGCAGCGACGACACCGGCGCGGTCTGGCGCCGCTCGGCCGCCCGCCTGCGCGAGATGGTCGCGCTCGGCGAGGATTACGTGCTGGTCGTTGCGCGCAAGGCGCGCTGAAGCCGCCGTTTGCATCCGTTTATCTTTATTTTTGGCGGCCAGGATGGCTGCCCTTGAGGAGTCAGGAGTAATGACGTCGGAGCACACAGAAGGCATCGTCAAATACTACACGCGCCGCCATACGCAGCGCAGGGATGCCTTCGACCGGCCCTATGCCAACTACGGCTACTGGACGCGGCCGGGGCTGTCGATGGCCGATGCCGCCGAGGCGATGGCCGGGCTGGTCGCCGGAGCCGCGGGCCTCGGCCCGCAGGATGAGGTTCTGGAAGTCGGCTGCGGTTACGGCGCCTGCGCGGTGCGTTATGCGAGCTGCTTCGGGCCGAAGAAGATCATTGGCATCGACATCACGCCGACGCGGATCGAGCACGGCCGCGAATACGTCGAACAGTGCGGGCTGTCGCAGACGATAGAGCTGCGCCTCGGTGACGCGACGAATCTCGATTTCGCCGACGCGAGCTTCGACAAACTGATCGCGGTTGAATGCGCGTTTCACTTCGACACGCGCCGCGACTTCCTGCGCGAAGCCGGGCGTGTGCTGCGGCCGGGCGGCACGCTGGTCGTGACCGATCTGATTCCGAAGCGCGGCACGGATATCGCGCGCTATGTCGCCGCCGAGAATGAACTGGCGGCCGACATCGACATGTACAACGAGAAGAATGCCTACGACGCCGACGTGTATGCCGGCTATCTGCGCGAGTCGGGCTTTGCGGAGATCCGCATCGAATCGATCCTGCCGCTGGCACTCGCGCGCTTCGTGCCGGCCTGCCGCGAATATGCGCAGCGGCCGACGACGGTGAACGGCGACAAGGTCATGCAACACGCCGACAAGCTGCAGGCGGTGATCGATGCCGGTGAGGATTACGTGCTGGTGGTGGCGCGCAAGGCGGAGTAGGGGTTAGTTCCGGCACCTCGATACACCGGGCGCCAGCGCCCGGCACTCGATGCGAACGGGCTTTTGGTTTTTCCACGGGTTAGAACAAAACTCCGTTCGTCTCGAGTGCCGCA
>JALYJV010000012.1 GCA_030775105.1 Pseudomonadota bacterium
CCGGCTACGCGCACGCCAAGACCAACGTTAACGGCGGCGCGATCGCGCTGTCGCATCCGCTGGGCGCGACTGGCACCAAGCTGATGACGACGCTGCTGCATGAACTGGAACGCACAAAGGGCCGCTACGGCCTGCAGACCATGTGCGAAGGCGGCGGCGTCGCCAACGTGACGATCATCGAACGCCTGTAATTTTGTTCCCCTCTCCCCTCTCCCCTCGCGGGAGAGGGAAGCCCAGACACAAGAGAGATCTGAAATGAGTATCTGCAACAATCGCACGATCATCGTCACCGGCGCCGGCGCCGGCCTCGGCCGCGTCTATGCGCTGGCGCTCGCCGCCGAAGGCGCGAACGTCGTCGTCAACGACATCAATCGCGCCGCGGCTGAAGCTGTTGTTGCCGAAGTGCTGGCTACCGGGGGCAAGGCGGTGGCCAATGTCGACGACATCACGTCGATGGCGGGCGCCGACAGCATCGTCAACGCCGCCGTCGCCGCATTCGGCGATGTGCATGGGGTCGTCAACAACGCCGGCGTCGTTCGTGATCGCATGTTCGCGTCGATGACGGAAGACGAATGGGATCTCGTCATCAAGGTCCACCTCAAGGGTCATTTCTGCATCGCCAGCAAGCTGGTGCAGCGCTGGCGCGACCAGGTCAAGGCGACTGGTCAGAAGGTCGACGGCCGCATCATCAACACCAGCTCTGGCGCCGGTCTGCAGGGTTCGGTCGGCCAGAGCAACTACGTCGCGGCGAAAGGCGGCATTGCGTCGCTGACGCTGGTACAGGCCGCCGAACTCGGCCGCTACGGCATTACTGCCAACGCCCTCGCGCCGGCTGCACGCACCGGCATGACCGAAGGTCCGTTCGGCGCGCTGATGAAGAAGCCGGAAGACGGCAGCTTCGACTACTACGCGCCCGAGAACGTCGCGCCGCTCGTGGTCTGGCTGTGCAGCCCGCTGTCCGCCAGGGTCACCGGCCGCGTGTTTGAAGTTGAAGGCGGCAAGGTGTCGATCGGCAACGGCTGGAAGACCGGAACGATCCGCGACAACAAGGCGCGCTGGAATCCGGCCGACCTGACTGAGGTCATCGAAGGTCTGATCGCGACCGAACCGCCGGCGCAGAAGGTGTATGGCACATAGTGCCGTACATCCCCGTGAAAACGGGGCGCGGGCGGCTAAAGCACGCGTTGGCTTTTGAGAGAGCCTGATGGCAGAAACCGACCTCAGCGCAACCCGTAAGGACAGCTACCGATACTGGGTCGACGAACGCGTGCGTTTCGCCGACCTCGACCTGCTCGGTCACGTCAATAACAAGGCCTACTGCACTTACGCCGAAAGCTGCCGTGCTGCTTTTCTGCGCCACACCGGCATGTGGGACGGCGAGTCCAACCGGCAGGGGGTCGTGATCCGGCTGGAGATCAACTACCTGCAGGAGCTGCACTACCCTGCCGAACTGCGCGTTGGCCTGCGGGTGCTGCGGCTTGGTGCCAGCTCGTTGACCGTCGGTCTGGGCATCTTCAGCGACGAACGCTGCGTCGCCACGGCGGTCACCGTCATCGTGCGCATCGACGCGCAGACGCGCGAAAAGGTCACCCTCAACGACGATGAGCGCAGCGCCCTGGCGCCGTACGTCAGATAAGCCCTGACCCGGGCGCTGTCCGCTTAACAGGCGCCCCGGCGCAGGCGTAGAGTAGGTGTCTGTTCCTTCGTTGCCTGTGGAGGAGGACGCTATGAAACACGGACTTATGCTGTCAGCAGCGCTCTGCCTGAGCGCCTGCGCGACCGCGCCGCCGATGGCGGACATCAGCAGCCTGTTTGCCGACCGCCAGTTTCCAAAACGGGTCGAGGTGCCGACTGCAAGCGAGATCTTTGCGCTGACGCCGGCGACGCGCGAAGTCCTGCAGACCGCGATCGACCGGCGGCTCCGCAACCGCAGCAGTCCGGCCTTTGCGCTGTATGACGTCGTTCACAACGAACTCGATCTCGACTACGACACTGCGGTGACGCGCACCGCAGAGCAGGCCTTCGAGGCGCGCGCCGGAAATTGCCTGTCGCTGGTGGTCCTGACCGGCGCTATGGCGCGGGAACTGGAGCTGCCGGTCACCTTTCAGAGTGTCTACGGTTTCGAGACCTGGAGCCGGACCGAAGGTATCGCGTTCCTCAGTGGCCACGTCAATCTGGTATTGGACACACATCCGCGCCGGCAGACTTCCAGCGCAGTGCCGTTCGAGCGCGAGCTGGTCATCGACTTTGTCGAAGACGCACGCAAGACCATCTCGCATGCGCGCTCTATCAGCGAGGCTACGGTTGTGGCGATGTTCCTCAACAATCGCGCCGCCGAGCTGATGGTCGATGACCATCTCGACGCCGCGTACTGGTTCGCCCGCGCCGCGATTCAAAGTGATCCGCTTTACCTGAGTGCCTACAACACGCTGGCTGTGATCTATCTGCGCCACGGCAATCTGCGTGCGGCCGAGCGTGTGCTCGATGTCGCGCTCGCACGCGAGCCGGCCAATCCGCAGATGCTGACGAACCTCTTCAAGGTGCTGGCACTGAGCGAGCGCGAACCGGAAGCAGAGGCGATCAGGCAGCGCCTGGCCGCATTGGAGCAGCATCCGCCGTTCTACTTCCTCGACCGCGGCAAGCTCGCACTGGCCGCTGGCGATGCGGACCTGGCGCTCGAGTTCTTCCGCAAGGAACTCAAGCGCATTCCCTACGATCACGAACTGCATTTCTCCATCGCGCTTGCGGAGCTGAAGCAGGGCGGACTGCCAGAAGCGCAAGAACATCTGAATCTGGCGCTGCTCAATAGCGGCAACCGCAACCAGCGCGCGATCTACGCGGCGAAGCTGGAACATCTGAAAGCGATCGAAGTTCACTAAGGCTGGTTTCGCAGGATCTGTACATCAGTGGTGGAGTGAACATGACAACCGATCTGTGGATGCTGGTCGCCGCCGGCCTGTGGGGCGCGCTGATTCCGATGATTTATGCCGTTGGCCGTTTCCAGGTGCCGGGTGGTATCAAGTGGGCCTTCGGCAATCGCGAAGCCCCGCTGGAAGTCACGCCCTGGGTGTCACGCACTGTGCGTGCTCACAGCAACCACATCGAGAATCTTGGTTTGTTCACCATCCTCGTCGTCGTTGCCCATGTCTCCGGCAAGGCGAATCAACTGACTGCACTCGGTGCCGCGCTGTACTTCTACTCGCGCATCGCCCATACGCTGATCTATGCCAGCGGGCTGGTCTACCTGCGCACGATCGCCTTTTTCGTCGGCACGGGCGGTGAGATTCTGATCCTGCTGCAGCTGTTCAAGTAAGCCGAGACTGCCGCGGCGGCGGATTCCGTGATGTTAAAACAGCGCACATCCTATGCTACGATCAGTGCATGGAATCCAAAACCGCGCGCCTGACCTTACTGATCGATCCCGACAAGAAGCGGGCATTCGAACAGCTTTGTGCCCAGCAGGATCAGACACCCTCACAGGTCGTTCGCCAGTTGATTCGCGAATATCTCACCAAGCATGGCGTCACTTACCGGACCAAGACGGGACGCAAGGCATAGGGCATCTGGGGTTCGGATGGATACACCTTGTCACCCTCTCCCCGCATGCGGGGAGAAGGAAAGGTTCCTGCGAGGATGCTCCACAACGATGTACCAATCATGCTGTCGGCAATCCGCAGCAGGTTCGGCCTTGATTCGTCCGGGCCCGGATTCCCGCCGGCTTCCATGACCACTGTCAGCTGTGCAGACCTTGTCGCAGCTTGCACGCGAACATCGGGAAATTCAGACCGTGCCGTTGCTCCAGGTTTCGCGCACGTTGCTGGATGGCGGACCAGTTGATGATCCGCCCAGGCGCGTTGAATGCGAACAGCAGGTGGTTGCCGCCGCGGACTTTCACGCGCAACTGCTGATTGGTGAACACTTCACTCGCCGCGCGCAGCATGGCGGCCCTGCGATTGTCGAGGCCGGTCATGTTGACGACCAGCAGGCCATCGGGATGCATGCGCTGGCGCAGGTTCGCGTAGAACGATGCGTCACAGAACACCGGTGCAGTGCCCCAGCGGTCGCAGCCATCGATCAGTACGACATCGGCTGGCTCATCGTCCTCGCAATCGTCATCCCCAAAGTAATCGGCGGCATCGGCATGAAGGACGCGGTTGCGCTGATCGTTGGCGGGGATGTGAAAAAGATCCGCCAGAGCGAGGACATCCCGGCTGATCTCGAGCGTCGTCAGGCGCGACTGCGGGAGGGCGTTGTAGCAGAACCGCGTCAGCGATCCGCCGCCCAGACCGACGATCACGATATGTCTGGGATCAGGATTGAACAACAGGAAGGACATCATCTTTCGCGTATAAGCGAAGGTCAGCTGGGTTGGATTCTCGATCAGCATTTCGCTCTGCACCGAGCGGAAGTCGAAATGCAGGCTGCGGCTGATGCCGTCGTCGATAACAAAGGGCTTCGTATACGAGCCGTCGCGGATCATCTGCAGAACGTGCATCAGATCGGTGTCGGCAGGCTCGCGCAGGCGGATCACGCCGTCAAAATGCATGCTACGGGCGGGAATTTCGAGCCAGTGATCTTCGACGGGCGCCGAATGTTGTTCGGCAGCCGGCGGCCGGCGCAGCGACGCGGCTGCGATGCGCGAACGCGTGCGCGGTTTCGATTCAGGGCCGCTCATTCCGCGGTTCCAGTGATTGGCTGCGCGCCGCTGGCGAGCGCCAGCGGGAGATCCCTGAAGTAGCGCACGGGCTTCTCGTCGCGGCGCACCAGGCCGGCTTTCACCAGCTTGCGCAGCACGTTGGGCCGTGCCTCGCACAGCAGCACGCGGATGCCGCGCCCTTCGAGATCCGTGATGACTTCGGCCAGCGACTGCATGCCGGTGATGTCCATGAACGGCACGCGTGCCAGCCGGATCACGATGCGACGCGGATCGGCATGCGCCTGCTTGAGCGCACGCTCGACATTCTCCACGGCGCCGAAGAACAGCGGGCCTTCGATGGCGAACACCAGTGTGTCCTGCGGCAGCGCGGCCGGCAGCTGCAGGGACGCCTGGTCTTCGACGCGCACCTCGACCGCCGCCGCCATGCGCCGCAGGAACAGCAGTGTCGCCAGGATCACGCCGACATTGACTGCGATGACCAGGTCGGAAAACACCGTCAGCAGAAAGGTGATCGCCAGAATCGCCACATCGGAGCGTGGCGCGGTGCGCAGCATCTTCTTGAAATGCCGCGCTTCGCTCATGTTCCAGGCGACGACGAACAGGATCGCTGCCAGCGCGCACAGCGGGATGCGCGCAGCCAGCGGAGCCAGCACCAGCAGGATCAGCAGCAAGGTCAGCGCATGGACAACGCCGGCCAGGGGGCTGGTTGCACCGTTACGGAAGTTGGTGGCGGTACGGGCGATCGCGCCGGTGGCGGCGAACCCGCCGAACAGCGGTGTCAGCAGGTTCGCCAGGCCCTGGCCAATCAGTTCCTGGTTGGAATCGTGTCGCGTGCCCGCCATGTTGTCGGCGACTACGGCGGACAGCAGCGATTCGATCGCGCCCAGCATCGCGATCGTGAATGCCGACGGCAGCAGGCTCACGATGCGGGCAAAGCTGATATCGGGCACTTCGAAATGAGGCAGTCCGGTGGGGATGCCGCCGAATGCCGTGGCGATCGTTGCCACGCCCGGAAAACCAAATGCCGACTGCACGCCAGTCGCTGCGACCATCGCGATCAACGGTCCCGGTACGCGCGACAGACCCGGGAGGCGCGGGCCGTAGATGGCGAGGGCCAGGCTGAGCCCGGCGAGGGCTGTCGTGGCCGGATGCAGCGATGGTAGCGAAAGCGTGAGTGCGCCCAGCTTTTCATGGAAGTGTGTAGCGGCCACGGCCGGCAGACCGAAGAAGTCCTGCCACTGACCGATCCAGATGATCACCGCAATGCCGGCAGTGAATCCGACGATGACGGGATCAGGAATAAAGCGCAGCACGCCGCCGAATTTCGCCACGCCGAGCATGACCAGAATCGCGCCGGCCATCGTGGTCGCCAGCAGCAGACCGTCGACGCCGTGTTGCGCAGTCACTCCCGCCAGGATCACGATGAACGCGCCGGTCGGGCCGGCAATCTGGATACGGCTGCCGCCAAACAGCGAAACGACCAGCCCGGCGATGATGGCCGTGTAGATGCCCTGCTCGGGGCGCACGCCTGAGGCGATCGCGAAAGCCATCGCCAGCGGCAGTGCAACGACGCCGACGACGAGGCCGGCAACGATGTTGCGGCCCCATTGGCTGCGTGCGAACAGGCCGGCGCGGGCGGCTTCAGTAAATGCGATCAAGCCGGAAACCTGTGCTCAGAATGTAAACGTTATTAACATGTAATAAGCATACCATGCATGTATTGCCGGGCCGCCGGCGCTTGCGTTACTCCCAACGGATGAAGCCGTTGGGAGCCTGCGCCGGGACAATGCCGGCATGAACCTAGCGCTGACC
>JALYJV010000013.1 GCA_030775105.1 Pseudomonadota bacterium
CTTCTCAGCTGCGCCCGAGCTTCTGCAGATTCTGCGGCGTGAAAAAGCCCGCCGGCAGCTTGCCGCCGAACTTGGCGATGAAACCCTGTTCGTTCGGCAGGTTGTTGACCGCGTAGCGACCGGAGAACAGGTCGTAGGTCACCGACGGCGCAGCGACAACGGCCTTGTCGGCGACCAGCGGCAGCACGAAACCTTCCTGATAACGCCACAGCTGATCGCGCGAGTCGTAGCAGTCCACCGCGGTGATGTTCCAGCTGTCTTCGTCGATGTAGAACATGCGCTTCTTGAAGACGTTGCCCTGGCCAGGCTTGAGCGTCGCCTCGATCACCCAGACACGATGCAGTTCGTAGCGCAGGTGCTCCGGATTCATGTGGCCCTGCTTGATGATGTCCGCGTACTTCAGCTCCGGCCGCACGAGCCGGTAGTTGTTGTACGGGATGTACATCTCCTTCTTGCCGAGCAGCTTCCAGCTGTAGCGCGACTGCGAGCCGTTGAACATGTCGGTCTGGTCGACGTTCTGCAGACCGTCTGCCCCGTTGACCGGATTGTCGAACGCCACGACCGGCGCGCGACGGATGCGATTGCTGCCTGGCGAGTACTGCCAGGCGTCGCGACGGCCATCGAGATACTCCCAGATCAGCGTCATCGAACCGGCGAGTCGGGCTGGCGATTCGTCGCGTCGCATCAGCTGCAGGATCAGGCCCTCGTTATCCTCGCCGGCCTTTTTGATGTTGCCGTAGGCAAACTGCACGGAGCTGTTGAAGCCGTTGATCTGGAACTTGCCGTCGCGCGCAACGACGAACAGGCTGCCGGAGAGCACGACCGAATCGCCGCGATAGCGCACGCGATGATTGAACATCGCCTCGGCGCCGGTCTTTGGAATCGGGAACGGAAAGCCGAGCCTGGCGCCGACCAACGCATCGTCGCCCTGCAGTTCCGCCTTCGTCGCATTGACGACCGTCGCGTCGTAGATCGCCTGCGGATACGTCGCGGTGCGTCGCGTCGGGTAGACGTTGAAGTACAGGCCCTTGTTCATCGCCAGCAGCTTGACCGCGCCAGCCGGCAGCTGCGCCGCGTACTTCTGCACGTTCTCCGGCGTGATCCTGAACTGCGGCTTGTCCTCCGGGAACGGATCCGGGTAGTACTCGCCGGCGCCGGCATCGTAGTTGGCGAACATCGGGCCGAGCTGGGTCATGCCGCCGGTCCACGCCGGGATCGTGCCGTCCTTGTTCGCTTCGGCCTGCGCACCGACCAGCGTCAGTGTCTTGCCAAGCGCTGCAGCCTCTTCCGGAGTGACCTTGGCATTCGCCGCAGCGGCGAACACCGCAGCAGCACACAACAGCGAACGGATCATCAGTCGTTTCATTTTTGCTCTCTCGCTGGAACCGTCGGACCACCGGCTCAGAAGTCGTAACTCAGGTTGACCTGGATGTTGTCGCGGTCGCTCAGCAGATTGGCCACGCCGCCGCCCATGAACCAGGTATACCGCACATTCGCGCTCAGGCTGTCACCATAGACCATCGTCAGCCCGGCGCTGGCCTGGCGCCTGCCCTGCACGAACTCGCCGCTGGGCAGCGGTGCGCGGCCATTCATGTCGTGGAAGAACGTGAACTGCGGAATCAGACGCGTGCTCGGCAGGACATCCTCGTAGCTCAGGCCGAGCAGCAGGCGATAACCCCAGGAGAAATCGGTCGCGAAGCCTCCCGCCTGATAGGTCGGATTGAGACGCCGCGCAGGATCGGCATCAAGCTGATCCGGATTGGCGGTGCCGGTGCCGTCGACACCGGCGCTGTGGTGATACAGCACGCCAGGCGTGGCGATCTGCAGCTGATCCAGCGACGGCAGATCGATCACCTGGTAGGCGCCTACTTCGAGCAGCGTCGTGACCTGGTCGGCACCGAAAGGGTTTTCGCTCGCGCCGTTGAGCAGCAGGAACGAGGTGTTGTAGTTCAGCGTCTCGAAGCGCTCGTAGCCGTGAATGACCTGGCCCGGCTGGACGTCGCTGTTGCCGCGGTAGACCGTCTCGATGTAATCCGGCACCGCGACGCGACGCCCCGGAATCGCGGTGATGCCGAACTCCAGGGTCTGCGCAGGGAAGATCGGCTGCAGCGCGGCGAAACCGACGTCGGTCGGATCGACCTGCAGCGGCTGGTTCGGCCTGTAGACGATTTCGCCGGTCCAGGCGATCTCTCCAAGACTCGTTGCGAAGCTGAAACCGAAGGTATCGATGTCTTCCGGATACTCGAGGTAGTAGCGCACCGTATCGATCGGCAGCGGCTCGACGCCGAGCGGCGTCACGGTGAAGCCACGGCAATCGATCAGCGCCTGCGCCGACGATGTCGAGTCGTGCGAACAGCCCTTCTCCGCCGCGTAGAAGCTGCCGACCGGCAGACGGCTGTGCAGGCGCAGATAGGAAAGATCGAAACTGGTGTTGTTGAGCCAGCTGGCGAGATAGCTGAGGCTGAATCCAAACTGGCCACTGTCACTGGCCTCGACCGTTTCATCGCGGAACAGCGTACGCCCGGCGTCGGACAGCAGTTCCGCGTTACCCGGCGTGCGCCCGGCCAGACCCGCCAGATTGTCGGGATCCTCGCGCACCTTTCCGAACAGCAGCATGTTGTAGTAGCCGCCGATTGTCGCAACGTCGTTGACCGAGTAGTACGTGCCCATCGCCGGGATTTCCGCCGGCTTCCACGCGAACTGGTAGAAACCCATCACCGACACACTGTCGTTGAG
>JALYJV010000014.1 GCA_030775105.1 Pseudomonadota bacterium
GCTCGACACCGCGCTGACGCGCCTGCGCTGGGTGAGCGAGAACGGTGCAGACGATGGTCTGCGGCAGGTTGCGCGCCTGCGTGAGGCCCGCGTGCTGTGGCAGCAGGGTCAGGCCGATGCCGCCCTGAAGCTGCTCGATGGTGGTGACGAGAACTTCTCGAAGGTCACCGAAGAGCTGCGTGGCGACATTCGTCTCTCGCAGGGTGATCGCGCTGCCGCCCGTGCCGCCTATGAGAAGGCGCTGGCCGGTGCGGATGAGGAAGACGCCGCAGCGCGTGGCGATCTACAGCGCAAGATCGATGATCTTTCCGATGTGGTGCCTTCATGATGCGCGCGGCGCTGCCACGGTCAGCGCTGCTGGTTGCAGCCGCCGTCCTGGCGGCCTGCAGTAGCGATGGCAAGGTGCGTGAGCCGGCCGAGCTGACCGACATCGTCAATCCTGCACTCAAGACCCAGGCGGTGTGGAATGCCACCGCGGGCGAAGGCAGTGGCGACTACAGCGGCATGTTCCGGCTGGCCGTGGCTGAAGACGCCGTGTTTGCCGCCGATGTCGAGGGTCGCGTGTTTGCCTTCGATCCGGCCAGCGGCAAGCGGATCTGGGAGGCCGGGACTGACGCCCGCGTGATTTCCGGCCCGACCGTTGCTGGCAACGCCGTGCTCGTTGGTAGCATGGAAGGCCAGATCATTGCGCTCAAGCGCGCCGACGGTGTTGCGTACTGGACCTCGAACGTCTCGAGCGAGGCGCTGGCACCGCCGGTCAGCGACGGCACGCTCGTCGTTGCGCGTTCCGGTGATGGCCGCATCTATGCGATGTCGGCTGTCAGCGGCAAGAACGTCTGGATGTTTGATCGCGGCGTGCCGAACCTCACCCTGCGCGGCCTGGGCGAACCGGTGATTGCCGGCAGCCTCGCCTTCGTCGGCATGGACAACGGTCGAGTTGCCGCACTGCGCATGCTCGATGGCCAGCCGCTGTGGGAACAGCTGATTGCTGCGCCAACCGGGCGCAACGAACTGGAGCGCCTGACCGACGTTGATGCCGCGCTGGTGCTGGAGGACGGCGACATCTTCGCGGCGAGCTACGGCGGCGAAGTTGCACGCGTTGATGGCGACACCGGCCAGGTGCTGTGGCGTCGCGAGGTCAAGAGCTACGCCGGCATGGCGCTGGCGGGCAATCTGGTTGTCGTCGCTGACGAGGCCGGCGTGGTCTGGGCGCTCGACATCAACACCGGCGCTGCCGCGTGGAAGAACGAAGACCTCAAGTACCGCAAGCTGTCACCGCCGGCGGTTCTCGATGGGCATGTGGTCGTCGGTGACTTTGAAGGTTATCTGCACTGGCTCGATGCCAAGGACGGTCGTCTGGTCGCACGCAGCCGCGTCGGCAGCGATCCGATCCGCACCGCACCGGTTGCGGCCGGTGGATTGCTGTACGTCCTCAACACCAAAGGTCGCGTCGCAGCGCTCAAGGTCAACTGAGCGGATTTTGGACGCGGTCGTGAGGGCGGGCCTATGCTGGGCTCGCCCTTTTTCAGTTCCGATTGAAGGAAGATTCGAAAAACGTAGCGAGCGAAGGCAGATTGGTCGCCGCCGGAGCGCAGGACGCGGAGTGTATCTAGGAATACATGAGCACCCGAGCACCGCCGGAGGCCAAGATGCCGAGCGCAGTAGTTTTTCGGAGCTTCCATTATGAGAATGCGTCAATGAGTGTTTCCCTTCCCACCATCGTTTTGGTCGGCCGACCCAATGTCGGCAAGTCGACGCTGTTCAATCGTCTGACCGGCACGCGGGACGCACTCGTTGCCGACCTGCCCGGCCTGACGCGTGATCGCCAGTACGGCACCGGCGTGCACGATGACGCGGCATTCGTCGTCGTCGATACCGGCGGCCTGATGCCCGAATCCAAGGATCCGCTCGCCGCGATGGCCGAAGGCCAGGCCAGGATGGCACTCGAAGAAGCCGATCACATCCTGTTTCTTGTCGATGCAGGGGCAGGCCGTCTGGCTGCGGACGAAGCGATCACCCGCTCTCTGCGCAAGTTCGGCAAGCCGATGACCCTGGTCATCAACAAGGCAGAAGGCCGCACCCACGCCAACGCCGCTGCGGATTTCTTCCGCCTCGGCCTCGGCGAACCGATGGCGATCTCGGCCGAACACGGCCAGGGTGTCCCTGCGCTGCTGACTCATGTGTTGTCCAAACTGCCGCGGGTTTCACCCGCAGATGCCGAGGAAGAAGCGACCGATGGCACGGTGCGGGTTGCGATCATCGGTCGTCCGAACGTCGGCAAGTCGACGCTGGTCAACCGCCTGATCGGTGAAGAGCGCGTGCTCGCGGCCAACGTGCCGGGGACGACGCGTGACGCGATCAGCGTACCGTTCGAGTACGGCGGCCGTCCGTATGAATTGATCGATACCGCCGGTGTGCGCCGCCGCGCAAAAGTCTGGGAAGGCGTCGAGAAGCTGTCGATCGTCAAGACATTGCAGGCGATCGAACGTGCGCATGTCGTCGTCGCAGTCGTCGATGCGCAATCGGACATCGGCGAGCAGGACGCCAAGCTGATGGGCCTGGTTGCACAGCGTGGTCGCGCGATGGTGCTTGCCGTCAATAAATGGGACGGCCTGCCGCCGGACATCCGCGATCAGGTGCGCTACCAGGTCGACCTCAAGCTGCCGTTCCTCGACTACGCCCCGGTGATCTATATCGCCGCGAAGCACGGCTCGGGCTTTGGCGAGCTGATGGAAGCAGTGCAGTCGGCATATCACGCAACGATGCGCATCATGACCACCGGTGAGGTAAACCGCGTGCTTGAAGAAGCCGTCGCAGCGCATCAGCCTCCGGCGGTGCTCGGCCGTCGCATCAAGTTGCGCTACGCGCATCAGGGCGGACGCAATCCGCCAGCCATCGTTGTTCACGGCAACCAGACCGACAAGCTGCCGCTTAGCTACAAGCGCTTCCTCGCCAACTATTTCCGCTCAGCATTCAAACTGGTTGGCGTGCCGCTGCTGATGAGCTTCAAGACCGGCGACAATCCGTACAAGGACAAGAAGAACGAGCTGACGACGCGCCAGATCAAGAAGAAGCGGCGGTTGATGGCGAAAGTGAAGTCGCGCTAGGAAACTCTGAATAAGCTACTGCGCTCGGCATCTTGCGTGAGGGCGGTGCTCGGAATCTTCATTGCGCACTGAAGGCAACTACGGTTCCTGCGCTCCGTCCTCACGCAACCTGCCTTCGCGCGCTACGCTTCTTCAGAGTTTCCTAATTTGTGCTTCGGCAACCAGACACTGCGCAGTCGCGGCGGACGGTAGCCTCGGTCAAGGGCGCTAACCAGCATCAGGCATCCTCCGCCAGAGATCAGCACGCTGGTTGCAAACAACACCAGATAGCCCGCCGCGTCCGCGACGGCAGAGGCCGTGAACAGGGCGGCGCCCTGGCTGATCACGAGCGCGCAGGACAGCAGCGTGTAGTCGGTACTCGCATGTTGTGGGTCGCTGGCATCCATCATCAGCGTGAACAGGGCGACAAGCGCAATGCCACCGAGGACGTGTTCGGCAATGCAGGCCGCGTAGAGCAGCGCTGTGCCGCCCCATCCTGCGGCGTAGACGACGTAGAGGCACAGAGAGGCGGTCTGCAGCAGGCCGCCGCTGAGCAGCGCGGTGCGTCGGCCCAGACGCCAGGCCAGCCAGCCGCCCACAGCTGCGCCCAGCAGGGCAGAGCCGGAGCCGAGCACGCCCTTGATCAGCGCGATGTCCTGCTTGGCGATGCCGGAGTCAAGCATGAACGGGCCAATCAGGGCCGCGCCCATCGAGTCGCCGAACTTGTAGAAGCAGATCAGTGCAATGAAACCGGCCATG
>JALYJV010000015.1 GCA_030775105.1 Pseudomonadota bacterium
ATCTCCAGCATGGGCGCGGTGCGCGGCATGCCGGTGATCAGCGCCTACTCGGCTTCGAAGGGCGCGCTCGAACGTTGGGCCGAGGCACTGTCGCAGGAAATCGCGCCGTTCGGGCTCGGTGTGTCGATCCTCGTGACCGGCACATTCAACACCGACATCCTGACCGAGCAGACGCCGGACTACGGCGATCACAACGGTCCCTACGGCAAGATGTATGAAGGCATTCACGCCGCCGGGAAAGCGGCGGTGGCCAAAGCCAGTCCGCCTGCAAAATTCGCGCGGGCGCTCGCCCAGGCCGTGCTCGACGAAAAGCCTATCGTGCGTCGCACGGTCGGCCCGGATGCCGGCGCGCTCGCGTTCATGGCGCGCTGGGTGCCGGGGTTGTGGGTGCATCACATCGTCCGCATGGCGATGAAGATTCCCGGCATGGGCGCACTGCGCCAGCCGCTATAGCCAGCGCCTATTTCATGTCCAGCACGACTCGCAGCGCCGCGCTGATTGACTTCGACATGCTTGCCTCGTCGTTGGCGATGCGTGGTCTGCGCGTGGCGCCCGTCGCCGACGCCTCTGCGCCGTGGACGGACGGCACGACGATCTTTATCGATCTCACTGCACCTCAGCAGAGCCAGCTGCGACAGCTCTGCGTCCAGTGCGCGTTGCTGTCTGCCGGCAGCCTGGATCCGCAGATCTTGCGAGCGCTGAAACGCAGAACCAAGCTGGCCAACCGCTACCTCGCGGTCGAAGCGCATCGCGCATTGCTCACACTGGATGCGGTGTTGCCGCCGTCCACACGGAGCTTGATCGATCGCACACTCGCGACCCAGTCCGAGTCTGTAGTCGAATCACTGGCGATGGCAAAAAGCTCTGAGCCCATCGCTGACGCGCCAGCGGACTTCGGCACGATCGATGTGCGCGCCTTGCTGCGTTCTCTCTCTACAACCGTAGCCGCTTCCCCTGCCGGCGATCAGCACGTTCCCCGTCAGCCGCAACAACAGCCGCTGACTGAACTGGCGGATACCGCGCAGGCCGACGAGGAAGACGGCGAGGACATCGTCAGCAGTCCGGTCGGTGGCGGCGGGGGCATCGGTCGCCTGCTGCAGCGCCTGTTCGAGCAGGTCCGTAGCCTCAAGGATGGCGGTGCACCGGGCGCCGACGCGGCAACCCATGGTTCGCGCAGCGGCGTCCGCGGCAAGGTCCGCAGCGTGAGCTCAAGCGCGAGCACCGACAGCCTCGACGGATTGCTCGGCCCGAGGCGCGGCATCCTGTATCCGGAATGGGACGTGCATCGCGGCGCCTATCGCCCGGACTGGTGCACGGTGAACGAAATTCCGGCACCTGCCAATGCGCACGCCGCGGTGGAATGGCTTTCCGCGCATGCCTTGCGCAAGCCGCTGGCCCGCGTCGGCATGGGTCTGGATCGCATCCGTCGGCGCACCCAGGGCGACGACATCGACATCGACGCCGCCATCGAAACCGAACTGGAGCGAATATCCGGCTCGGCGCCGGACGAGGCGGTGTATGTCGAAAGCCTGCGCCGTCGACGCGATCTGTCGGTGCTGATCCTGCTTGATATCTCCGGCTCCGCGGCGCAGGACAGTCCGTCTGGCGGCAGCGTCCATGCGCAGCAGCGCGATGTCGCGGCGACGCTGATGACTGCGCTTCACGAAGTCGGCGATCGCGTCAGCCTCTATGCGTTCCACTCGCAGGGGCGGCAGGCTGTGAACCTAACGCCTGTGAAGAGATTTGATGAGGCACCGGGCAGCGTCGTGATGCGACGGCTGTTCGGCCTGGTGCCGGGCGCTTACTCGCGACTCGGCGCCGCGATCCGTCATGGGGCCACCGTGTTGATCGAACAAGGCGGCACGCCGCGGCGCTTGCTGGTCGTGCTGTCGGACGGACTGGCCTACGACCACGGCTACGAGCCGAGCTACGGCCGTGCGGATTCCCGCAAAGCTTTGGCCGAAGCGCGCCGCGATGGCGTGGGCTGCCTGTGCCTGAGCGTAGGCTCCAGCACGGACGCCGAATCGCTACGCAAGATCTTCGGCAGTGCGGCACATGCGAGCGTGCCGCGGGCCGACCAACTCGCTGGATTGATCGCGCCGCTGTTCCGCTCGGCGATGCGCAACGGGGAAGCGAAACGGCGGATTGCCTGAATGTCATCAAGAGCTGGCGCCAAGCCGGCCGAGAGATATCGAGACCTGACGCACTGGCCGCAGTGCCGGCGCCGAATGTGGAGAGTGGGATGCAAAGCGACATGCTGAAAGCGGTGCTGATGTCCCTGGGGGTCCTGGCTCTGAGTCCGGCGTCGCGCGTCGACGCTCAGGGCGCGGACGGCATTGATCTGGATGCACTCCTGGAGAGCGTGGAGCCAACTCCCGAAGCCAATCCGGCGCAACCGACGGAGCCCGTCTCCGGCGAGACGCAGCCAGCGCTGGAGCCTGCAGCGGCGCCCGCGCCTGCTCCAGCACCCGAACCGTACGCCGAGTCGGTCAAGGTCGCCGATCCTGCGCCGGCCAGTGAAACCATCGCCCAACGCATGTTCAAACCGGGGCGCGCCGTTGAGGAGATCGTCGTCACCGCGACGCGTCGCGAAGAGAATCTGCAGGACGTCGCGATCTCGATCACGGTGTTCAACCAGGACCAGATCAGCAAGGCGAACATGACCACGTCCGCCGATATTGCCCGCTACACGCCGTCGCTGTCGGCCAACACCCGCTTCGGCACCGACAACGCGAGTTTCACGATCCGCGGCTTCACTCAGGATCTGCGCACGACGGCTTCGGTCGGCACGTACTTCGCCGAGGTTGTCGCCCCACGCGGCCAGAGCACCCAGACCTCGGGCGACGGCGCCGGACCCGGCACGCTGTTCGACCTGCAGAACATTCAGGTACTGAAAGGCCCACAAGGCACCCTGTTTGGTCGCAATACCACGGGCGGTGCGATCCTCATCGTTCCGCAGAAGCCCACCGACGAAGTCGAGGGCTACGCGGAATTCACCAGAACGGACCTCGATGGTCTGCGCGGCCAGGGTGTTATCAATTATCCGGCCAGCGATGATTTTCGAATCCGCCTGGGCGTCGATCACAACCAGCGCGATGGCCTGCTCAACAACGTCAGCGGCATCGGCCCCAAGGATCTCGCCGACCTCGACTACACCGCCGGCCGTCTGAGCCTGGTCTGGGACATCACCGACACGCTGGAGAACTACACGATTGCGTCGCTGGTGCGCTCGGACACCAACGGCAGCACGTCGCAGCTGTACGCCTGAACAACCTGCTGAGGAATCTCGGCAATGTCGGCAACTACGATGTGCAGGCGCTCATCAACGGCCTGGTCGACATCATCACCTCCGGCGGAGATATCGAACTGACGAACCCGCTGCCCGGCGTTCCGCTGGGCGGCAGCCCGCTCGGACTGTTGACCTTCCAAGCTTGCCAGAATCAGCTGGCAGACCAGAAGGCCGCCGGACAAGACGGTCGCTTCGACGTCGTCAGCGATATGGCGACGGCAAGCACCAATATCCGCGAGAAGCGCTTCATCAATACCACGACCTGGACGATTAGCGATGATGTGACCTTCAAAAATACGGTCGCCTACGCCCATCTGTTCACCGAGAACGGTTCAAACGTCTTCGGCAACCGGTTTGTCGATCCAACCGATATCACTCGCAGACGAGTGCTCGGCATTGGACACTCGATTCCGCGTACCGACATGCCCGTCACCAACCAGGAGACCTGGGTCGAGGAAATGCAGCTGCAAGGCTCGGCATTCGACAGCGCGCTGCTGTGGCAGGCCGGTCTCTACTACGAGCACAGCAGGCCGGATGGTTTCTCGGGCAACAGTTCCGTGGCCTTGGTCTACTGCGACATTGCGACGATCGAAACCAACGACCCGACGCAGTACAACTGCTTCGACCCGCTGCTCGGCGTCATCGGCGGACCGTATCGCTATAAGGTCAAGACCGAGTATCTCAACAAGGCCGCGTACAGCCAGGCAACCTGGAATATCGCGGAGCCGCTCAGCGTCACCCTCGGGCTGCGCTATACCTGGGACGACACCGAAGGAATCGGCGTCAAGGAGTTCTTCCCGTACATCCTGAGCGTCCAGCAGGCACCGCAGGTGACCGAGCAGCGGCCGAAGATCAGCAGCACGGCGCCGACCGGCATGCTGGAGTTCAACTACCGGCCGCTGGACGGCCTGATGACCTACGCCAAGTACACGCGCGGCTACCGCCAGGGCACGGTCAACATGCTCGCTGATCCGGGACTCGACACCCACGAGCCGGAAACGGTCGACACCTATGAAGTCGGATTCAAGAGCAGCTTCGAGGGGCCAGTGCCGGGGCGCTTCAACATCTCCCTGTTCGACAACACGCTCACCAACATGCAGCTGCAGGGTGGTTATGTTTCGACGACCTCCGGGCCGACGACCGCGATCTTCAATGCCGGCGAAGGCAAGTCGCGCGGCCTGGAAATCGAGTCCTACTTCCAGCCCCTCGACGCGCTGAGCATCAGCCTGGCCTATTCCTTCCTCGACACCAAGCTGGTCAAGTCTGCCGACTTCTGCTCGCGGGTCGAATCCGTCGGCTTCATCGAGGGATTCACCTGCACGCCGATTGCAGAGGCCGGCGACGAACTGCCGTTCGCGCCGAAGAACACCTACATCGCCAACGCCAATTGGACGGCGCCGCTTCCCGACCATTGGGGGAAAGTCGAACTGGGCGGGACCTACGCCTACACCGGTGCGCAGCGGGTGGCGGCCACGAGTTCATCGCCCTATGCGGTGCTCGAAGGCTTCGGGCTGCTGAATATAAACATAAACTGGAGCGACATCTTCGGTGAGCCCTACGACATCAGCCTGTTCGCGACCAACGTGCTCGACAAGGAGTATGTCGTGTTCACGACCGGAACCTACCGGCCCCTCGGCATCGAATCCCGCAACGTCGGAGCACCGCGCATGATCGGCGCCCGGCTGCGCTACAACTTCTGAACCGCATGAACAGCATCGACTCCACATCAATCAGCAATACCCTGATGCCGCGCCCTCACTACGTTGCGTGCGGCAACGAAGAAGAAGTATTCAGGGCCGCTTACCGGCAGGGCCTGTCGATCCTGCTCAAGGGCCCGACTGGCTGCGGCAAGACCCGCTTCGTCGAGGCGATGGCGCATGATCTGGGCCGCCCGCTGATTACCGTCTCCTGTCATGACGACCTGACGACTGCGGACCTCGTCGGCCGTCATCTGCTCAACGACGGCAAGACGATCTGGTGCGATGGACCATTGACCCGTGCGGTCCGCGAAGGCGCGATCTGCTATCTCGACGAAGTCGTCGAAGCCCGCCAAGACACGACGGTCGTGCTGCACCCGCTGGCCGATCACCGACGCCAGCTGCCCATCGAGCGACTCGGCGTCACGCTGGACGCCGCACCAGGCTTCTGCCTGGTCGTCTCCTACAATCCCGGCTACCAGAGCGTGCTCAAGGATCTCAAGGATTCGACACGGCAGCGCATGGTCGCCATCGAGTTCGGCTACCCGTCCGCCGAGATCGAAGAACGCATCGTCGCAGCCGAAGCGGGAATTGAGCCCCAGGTGGCCGCGAACCTGGTTCGCCTCGCGCACGCGATCCGGCGTCTAGAGACGGGCGGGCTGCGCGAGGTGGCATCAACGCGCGTGCTGATCGCTGCCGGCCGCCTGATGGCGGAGGGCCTGAGTCCTGCCGAAGCCGCAAAAGCCGCAGTCGCCGGGCCGCTGACGGACGACATTCAAGTCGGCGCAGGTTTGCGCAAGATGATTGATCTCTATCTGGGCGATGGCGCAGTTTCGACTTGAGTACGTGCGCACAAATCGGCGCTTCAGTTGAGATGGCACAGGGCTCCGTCACACTCGCGCATGCCATTGATCGCCAGACGTGTTCGAGGCTGCATACGAACGGCCGCTTTGCGCTGCCGACTCTTCAGATCGGAACGACCGGATAGGGCTGATCAGCGACTGTCTCTGAAGTGCCAGAAGCGGAAGTTCGCGAGCGGCCGCTTTGGGGATACTCAAACCGTGAGGCAAACGCCGAGTCCTCCACCCAAGCAACGGCAGCTTCAAGGAACGACTCAATAGAAGTGTTCTCCCACTCTCCCGCATCTGGTCCATACGGCGGTGCTGTGCGAGCCTTCTCCTCTGCGACTGCTGCAACACGGTCTTGCATAAGCGCACGAGCGAAGGCCAAGAATGAGCCCTCGTCTGTCACCTGCTCCAGTAGCTCGTGTAGGTCCAAGCACGCGCCTTCTAAGCGCGGGGTCGCAGGTTCGAGCCCTGCCAGGCGCGCCAAATTAAGCACTTACATATTCTAGCTGCGGCTTCCAGCGGGCCGTCCGCGACCGAGTCAAACGATCTCAGCGAGCTAGATTGACCGCATCTCTTCTTTGGGCGCCGATCTGGTTTACACGGATACCACGAGCACCCGCATTGCCTTCTCGCCAATCCACGGTCAGACCTTCGGAAAGCGGCGCGTCCCCTCTGTAATTCCGGCAGGACAGTACAGCTATTGCTTGGGCATCGGCCGTCCTGGGTCTAGTCAAGCCATCCCCAAAAGTTCGGCGCCCTGCCGGAACCGCTCGATGCCATTGGCATCGAACTGAAACGCCGCGAAGAAATCGCTCACCGAATATCCTGGCACGATCCTGCGGATAACGTCGGCCTGAACACGCGCCTCCGCAAGCGAGCCAGCAAGTGCGAGGCTGTAGGCCGCAATGGCCCGGATGTGGACATGCGCGTTCGGCCGGGCCGCGGCCTTGGTCGCCCAATCCGCGGCTTCGTCGTAGCGTCCGAGGCGCACCAGCGCCATTGCACGCGAACCGAGTGTGCCGAACAGCAGCGGATCGAAGGGACTCAGGCTGCGTGCGCGATCCGATGCGTCGATCGCAGTCAGCGGATCGCCCGCCTGCGAATTCACGAAGGCGAGCGTGTAGTGCGCAAGTGAGAAATTCGGCGACAGCCCGATCGCACGCTCCAATTCTTCGATCGCGGTCTCGTTGTGCCCGCGCAGCCACAGCGCGCGCCCCATGGCCCAGTGCGCGGCCGGATCGCGCTCGTCCACCAGCAGGCTCTGGCCCGCAGCTTCGTAGGCACTGTCGATTGCCGGCGCACGCGCACCCCAGCCTTGGAACGCATCCTGGAAGTGGGTAAACGACAGCCCGGCGTAGGCGCGCGCGAACGTCGGGTCCAGTTGCAGCGCCGTCTCGAAGAAGCGGCGCGCCTGGGCATTGTCGGCCGGCGTGAAGCGGTACATGTGCCACAGACCGCGGTGATGCGCCTCCCAGGCATTGAGCGAGTTCGGCGGCCGCAGGATCGCCCGGTTGCGTTCCTCGGTTTCAATCTCGCCGGCAATCGACGAAACGATGCGATTGCCGATCTCGTCCAGCACCTCGAAGGTATCGTCGAAGCGCTGGTTGAGGATCTCGGACCACACGACTCGCGCGCTGCGCGTCTCGATCAACTCCACGCTGACCGACAGGCGCTCACCGATCACCCGCGCGGTACCGCCGACCACGTAATCGACATTGAGCATGCGACCGGCCTCCTCCGGCCCGATACGCCGCTCGTGCAAGGCGAACACGCTGCCCTGTGCGATGACGAACATGCTGCGCAGTTTGGCCAGGCGCACGGTCACGTCGTAGGCCAGCGCGTCGGCCACGCCCCCGCGCGTGCACGGCTCTGCGGAGCGATCCGAAAACGGCATCACCGCGATCGAGGCTCGACGCGGCGATGATGCTGCAACGTCATGCGACGTCGCGCTCACGGACTGCGGCAGGGCGATCACTGAGACCGCTGCGTTCGTGGCGGCGCGATCCGGTGAGTGCGCGGCGCGCCAGGCCGTGCGCAAGGGTGAGGGGTCCAGACCCTCGGCTTCGAACAAGGCCGATGCCGCGGCCAGATGTTCCTCGCCTTCGCGCACCTGGCTGCGCGCGGCGAGGCCCTGCAGCATCTTCTCGTGCGCGCGGCGGTCGAAGGGCGCGAGCTGCAGCCACTTCTCGAGGTAGCCGAGCGTCTGGTCGTCATCCGGACCCTGCGACAACTGCTCCAGCAGTGCTGCGTGGCAGCCACGGAAGCGGCGGCGCTGCGCGGTAAGCCAGCCGCCAAAGGCGGGACTGTCGGCGAGTTCAAGGCCTTCGAGAAAATCCCCCGAGAAGAAACCGACCAGGGCGCGCTTGCGCTCGGTCGACAGCTTGTCGAGACCCGCGCCGATCGCGCGCTCAACCTCCAACGCGTCGACGACGCAGTCACCGAGGTCGAGTTGCACCGTGTCCCCCAGCGCGATCACGCGCCGGCGGCCCGGTGTCTCCACGGCGCTGCGGACTTTGCTCAGGCCGTTGCGCAGCTCGCCGCGCGGGTCGTTCGGACCGTCCCACAGCATGTCGCAGAGCTGGCTGCGGCCGATTGGTCGTGCTGCCAGCGCCAGGTAGGCGAACAGCGCGCGCAGCTTGCGCGAGGCCGGCAGCGCCACGACGCGGTCACCGCGGTAGAGCGCGAAAGCGCCGAGCATCTGCACGCGCAATGCAGCCTCCACGGACGAATCCGAGGACGTATCCACGGGCACTTCCACGCTGGCTGCCACGTTTGGTTCCACGCTCGGTCGATACGGTGCTCAGGTCTCGGCGAATTATGCTGCCGGAAGAACACCCCGCCAATCGTTGTCGACACCGTCCTAATCTCCACGGAGTGCCTGCCATGACAGCCAAGACCGTCCTCTTCGCATCCTCCCTTGCCGTGCTCGCTGCCGGTACTGTCGCTTACGGCGCAGAGCCGGCCGCCGAACCGGCAATCGCGCGCACCATCTCCGATCCCGCCCTCCAGTGGGGACCCTGCCCCGATTTCATCCCCAAGGGCTGCGGGCTCGCGGTGCTGCACGGCGACCCGGCCAAGCCCAACGTGGACGTGTTCCTGAAAGTGCCGGCGGGCACGACCCTGCCGAATCACAAGCACACCTCGGTCGAGCGCATGGTGCTGGTCGCGGGCGAGCTGCAGGTCAGCTACGAGGGCCAGGCACCGATGACGGCCAAGACCGGAACCTATCTCTACGGCCCGGCCGGCAAGACGCACGTCGCCACCTGCGCGAAGGGTCCGGACTGCGTGCTGTTCATCGCGTTCCAGGAGCCGCTGGACGCCATCCCCGTCGCCCAGTCCGCCCAGAAGTAGAGCTGGGGAGATCGCAATGAATGCCAGTACCGCCTCGGCTGCGACGCCTGACCTTCCTGCCCTCAAGACGCGCCAGCAGGCCGCGTGGTCCTCGGGTGATTACGCCGTCGTCGGCACCACCTTGCAGATCGTCGGCGAGACGCTGTGCGAGGCGCTCGATGTGCGCGCCGGACAGCGCGTACTCGACGTCGCCGCCGGCAACGGCAACGCCTCGCTCGCGGCCGCTCGTCGCGGCTGCGACGTCGTGGCCTCGGACTACGTGCCCGCGCTGCTCGATCGTGCGCGCGAACGCGCCGCTGCCGAGCGGCTGGAACTGCAATTCCGTGAAGCCGATGCCGAAGCGCTGCCGTTCGTCGACCAGAGCTTCGACGCCGTGCTCTCGACCTTCGGCGTGATGTTCGTCGCCGACCACGACCGCGCCGCGGCCGAGCTGATCCGGGTGTGCCGCCCCGGCGGCAAGATCGCAATGGCGAACTGGACCCCCGAGGGCTTCATTGGCCAGTTGTTCAAGACCATCGGCAAGCACGTGCCGCCCGCGCCCGGCGCGAAGTCACCGGCGCTATGGGGCACACGCGGCCGGATCAATGACTGGTTTGAGCCGCACGCCACGTCCGTCAAGGCCGCCGAGCGCCACTTCGTGTTCCGCTACCGCTCGCCGGAGCACTGGCTCGCCGTGTTCCGCGACTACTACGGCCCGATCCTGAAGGCCTTCGCTGCGCTCGACGCCGCGCGGCAGGCCGATCTCGAGCGCGACCTGCTGCAGCTCGTCGCGCAGTTCAACCGCTCCGGCGACAGCACGATGGTGGTCCCCAGCGAGTACCTGGAGATCGTCATCACGCGCCGCCTGGCCTCGCATTAGAGATGTCGCAGAGAGCGCGGTCGGTACCCACTACCTCCACAGGAGAGACCATGAAGATCAAGCCTTGTTTCGCCGCAACATTGTTGACGTTCGGCAGCACCCTCTCGGTTCCTGTCCTTGCGGAATCGAGCTCGCACAAAATGGTCGCACCGGCCGATCTCGTGTGGACAGATGTCGCGTCGCTGCCGCCGGGGGCCAAGCTCGCGGTCATCGAAGGGCCCATGAACGAAGCGGTGCCGTTCACGGTTCGGCTCAAGTTTCCGGCGAACTACCAAATACCCGCGCATTGGCATCCCGTCGTCGAGCGGGTCACGGTGCTCTCCGGCACCTTTTACATGGGCTTGGGCGACAAGCTGGACCCCGACCAATCAACGGGCCTGACGCCGGGGGGCATGATGATGCTCCAGCCCAGGACGCATCACTTCGCGTGGACCAAGGAAGAGTCCACCGTCCAGCTCCACGGGACGGGTCCCTGGGGCATCACGTACGTGAATCCCGCCGACGACCCCCGAAAGAAGTAACCGCTGGGCTGACTTGCAGGCCGCCCCCGTGTCGCCGCGCCGACGACACGGGGCTATGCTCGAACTCAGTCCAACCCGAGTGTCCGACATGGCGAAATTCGACAGCATCCTCGGCACCATCGGCAACACGCCGGTGGTTCGCATCAACCGGCTCGCACCGCCGGGTGTGAATCTCTACGTCAAGGTCGAGGCGTTCAACCCGCTCGGCTCGGTAAAAGATCGCCTCGCGCTCGGCGTGATCGAGGCGGCAGAGCAGTCGGGCCAACTCAAGCCGGGTCAGACCGTGATCGAGGCCACCAGTGGCAACACCGGCATCGGGCTCGCGATGGTGTGTGCGGCCAAGGGTTATCCGCTGGTAGTCACCATGGCCGAGCAGTTC
>JALYJV010000016.1 GCA_030775105.1 Pseudomonadota bacterium
CCGTCGACATGCACGGTCATGACTTCCCCATCCATCTTGCCGTCGGCCCAGGCCTTCGCAGCATTGCTGTGCGAGAGGTGCGCGATGTCGTCCTGCTCCTCGCGTGTGGCGCCCCACTTCTGCGCCATCTGCTCGGCGTTCTGGCCCATCGTCAGTCCGGTCGAGAATTCGGTGATCGACGGCGGTGTCGGGATGATGTCGCGCGGACGCAGGCTGGAGATCAGCTTGAGCTTCTGCGCCGATGTTTTCGCGAAGTTGGCATCGCGCAGGGTCGCCGACAGTTTCGGCGTGGTCGTGATGCGTACGCTGGACGTTGAATCCGTACCGCCGGCAATCGCTACATCGACTGTGCCGGCGAGGATACTTTCGGCTGCGCTGGCGACGGTCTGGAAGCTGGTCGCGCAGGCGCGTGTGATCGAGTACGCATCAACATCCGGCATGCCACAGGCAATTGCGATTTCGCGGGCGATGAACGGTGCCTCCGGAATCATCACGGTCATGCCGAAGACGACCTGATCGACCTGATCCTTGTTCAGGTTGTTGCGCGCGAGCAGCTCGCTGACGAGCATCGCGCCGAGATCGATCGCGCTGCGATCGCGGAAGTGCGTTGCGATGCGCGCGAACGGCGTGCGCAAGCCGGCAACCACTGCGACGCGGCCATTGCGGCCCTTGAGTTCCAGACGTTCACTGCCCATGACGCATCCCCATCGTTGTTGGAATGAGCGCGAGTGTCGCCGCTGCCGCGGCGACTGTGATTCGCTGCGCCGCCAGCATGAGCAGCGGCACGGCCAAGCCGCTCGATCGCTACTGCAGCGCTGAAGCCGGTACGGCCGGCAACACGACGCTTGATGGGTGCTCGGCATCGTGATAGACACTCAGCAGGCCGGCAGCGGAAACCAGCAGGCTTGGCAGCGGCATCGCGCCGAACGGGAAGTTGGCCGCGCCCACCGAAATGCGCAGCTGGTGGCCCTTGCGGATCAGCGCGCTGGTCTGGAACACCTCGACCGACACCTTGACGATGTTGCCGCTGCCGACCGATTCGACCGAATCGGCGGTGTACAGATGCCAGGGCTGGATCATCTCGCCGTCGAGCCTGCGCGAGCGGCTTTCGTCGATCACGCGCAAGGACGCGGTCTGCAGGCCGCTGGTCAGTGAGCGTGCCGTGCCATCGGGTTCGAGGTCCGACACGCGCACGACGAGACCGGCGTTGAGCGCCGTCGTCGACATCCAGATGTCGGCCTGGATCGGACCGTTGATGTAGAGGTCTTCTTCGAGCGGCGGCGTATCGAAGGTGGATTCGAGCTGCTGCACGAGATTGTCCTCGTACCAGCACGGCAGCGGCGCATAGGCAAGCAGACCCAGGGAAATCTGCATGGCGCTTTCGGAACAGATGCCGTTGACCGGCTGCTGCAGGATCACCGACGGCGCAACACCGGGCGCGGCTTCGCTGGCCGCGAGCGCGCCGTTGCCCTGCAGAAAGTAGCGCGCGGCCCTGGCCTGCGGATGCGGCCAGTCGCTGCTGGTGACGAACTGTTCGTGACCCCAGACCCACTGCGTGACGTTCGGCAGTCCTTCGGCGCCGTTGTCCATGTTCTTCAGGTAATGATCGAACCAGCGCAGCGCAATGTGATCGAGCGCGGGGACACCACCCATCGGCAGACCTTCGCCGGTTGCGGCCTGCAGGTGATGCCAGGGCCCCATCAGCAGCTTGGTCGCGGTCTGGCCCTTGAGTGCTTCGTAGTTCAGCGGTTCGCTGCGCTGGAAAATGTCGTACAGGCCACCGACGATGAAGGTCGGCGCACGGCCGGCGCTGGTCTGCTCCAGCGGCGCCTTGTCCGCCCAGTACTGATTGTCGAACGCAGAGTCTTCCTGTCCGAGCACGACACCCAGGGTGCGCGGAATCAGGAATCCGTTGAGCCCGAGCAGATGCTCGCCGACCGCTGACAGGTACTGACCCGGATCGACATAGAACTGCGGATCGAGCGTCGCGAGCAGCGTCACCACGCTCATCCAGGCCGGCAGGAACGCGATGCTCGCCTGGCCACCGACGAAGACCACGTCACGATAGATGTCGCCGTGCGGCACGATCGCGAACACCGACTTGATTGCCGGATGGTTCTGCCCTGCGGCGAGCATCGACGTCGACGCCGTCGCCGAGATGCCCCATAGGCCGATCACGCCATTGCTCCAGGGCTGTTGCACGATCCAGTCCAGCACCTGCGGATAGTCCTGTTGCTCGCGCGCGCTGAACGGATCCCAGGCGCCGCCGGAGCGACCGGTGCCGCGCACGTCGATCAGCACATGGTTGTAGCCCCGCTGCACGAAGTAGTTGTTGATGCCGCCACCGAGCGGAATCGTGTTGCCGACGTTCTTGTTGTACGGCGTGAAGGTGACGATGGTCGGCAGCGGCTGCGTTTCCGCCTCACCGTTGGCCAGCGCCGGGCGCACGACGTTGAGCGTGATCGTCACACCGTCGTCCATCGTCAGGCTCTGGTTCTCCTGCGCGACAACACCGGGATACGCGGCAGGCGGATCGTAGTCCGACCACACGCTGCCACCGGACTGGCGCACTGATGCAGCCGGCTGGCTCACGCGGTCACGCGTACCAAGGTCGGTCCAGCCGTTCTTGCCGCCGGCGCTGACGCCACCGCCGCCGCCGCCGTCACTGCCACCACCACACGAAGAGAGCAGCGCAACAGCAGCCACGCACAGCAACTTGATGGACTTGTTCATGATGTTTTCCCGGTGCTCAGCGTGATGACATCAGTTGCAGCGTTGTGCCGTTGGCGGCACGACATTGATCGGCAGGCCGTTGAGACGGCCGATCAGGTAGGCCAGCGCAAACGGAGCGCCGGAGGCAACGCCTGCGATGTGCTCGCCGGTGAGACTGCGCTGGTAGCTCACGCTCGCCCCACTCGCGCACCAGGATTCGACCAGCGCGTCGGTACCGGCAATCGGAATCAGCTCGTCGAGAATCTCGTGATAGAGATACATGTCGGCCACCGGTGTGTGATCGATCTGCGGCAGCGTGACCTTGGGCTTCACTGCCAGCGCACCCGGTGAGTTGAAGGGATCGTCGATCGTCACGTAATCCGCGAGGCTGCCGCTCGCGCCCGGCGAGCCGTCGGTCGTATCGCCCACACAGCCATCCTTGAGCGCCTCGATCACGCGACGACCTTCGTCGTTGATGATCGAGTCCGGAATCAGCTCCGGATACGCCCGATTGGTGCCGATGATGGCGCTGAAGATCAGACCGAAGAACGGGCCGTTCTCGGCGTTCTGCACGACGCCGAAGACGTCCGCTGGCGTACCGCCACTCGCAACGCCGACAATGTTCAGCTCTGGCGCATAGCTGCCCTGCAGCGAGGCTGCCCAGGACGTTGCGAGCGCACCGCCGGAGTAGCCCCACATCGCCACCGGCGATTGCGAATTCAATCCCAGCGGCTCGAAGCTCAGCGCTGCGCGGATGGCGTCAAGCGTCGCCTGGCCCGACAGCTTGCCGGCACCGTAGGCGTGATACGGGCC
>JALYJV010000017.1 GCA_030775105.1 Pseudomonadota bacterium
CGTCAGCGCGGTGTCGAGCTGGCCAGCCTTGACCGCTTCGGCGGCCAGATACATCGCGGCGCCGGAGGCATACGGACTCTTTGCGTAATCCTTGATCAGCGCATCGCCGATCTGCGTCGCGGTTTCGGCATTGCTGGCCCCAATTGCAACACGCAGGTCTTCGTACATGCGGGAGGCTTCGGCCGCACGACCCGCCTGGTGATTGTTCCAGCCTTCCCAGCCAAAGATGCCGGCCAGACCAATGACCAGTCCACCAGCCAGCGCCATCCAGTTGTCCTTCCACCACTGCTTGAGGCGTTCGGCCTGGTCTTCGTCTTCGTAATGCGTCGTCACTGGTTCGGTTCTCTGGTGTCGTTAGCTGTTGAGCAGACCCGCAATCCGTCCGGACAGTTCCGTCCAGGCGATGGTCTGCTGCTGATTAAACCCGGTATCCGCGGCCGGTTCGGCGGCGGTGCGGAGCGATTTTACTTGAATGCTGCGATTGGCAATTTCCTCGTCGCCGAGGATCAGTGCCAGCGCTGCCCCGCTGCGATCCGCCCGCTTGAGCTGGGCCGCCAGTTTGCCACCACCGGCGTTGGTCACGAGGCGCAGCGCCGGCAGGCTGTCACGCAGCTGCTCGCCAAGCACACTGGCCTGGCGCTGGGCAGCCTCGCCCAGCGCGCACAGGTAGACATCAGCCGTCGCGACCGGACCGGCGACGCCCTGGGCCTTCATCAGCAGAATCAGGCGCTCAACACCGCTGGCCCAACCCACGGCTGGCGTCGGGGAGCCGCCGAGCTGCTCGACGAGACCGTCATAGCGGCCGCCCGCGCAGACTGTGCCCTGCGACCCGAGCTGGTCAGTGATCCACTCGAACACGGTGCGACCGTAGTAGTCGATGCCGCGCACGAGGCGCTGGTTGATCGTGTATGCGATGTTGAGGTCAGTCAGTCCCTGCAACAGCGTGTCGAAATGCGCGCGCGATTCGCCGTCCAGCGCCTCCATCAGCGCTGGCGCATCTCGCAGGATTTCCTGCGTCTGCGGTACCTTGGAATCGAGCACGCGCAGGGGGTTCGTGTGCATGCGGCGCTGCGAGTCTGCGTCGAGCGCGCTCGCATGGCGTTCGAGGAAAGCCAGCAAGGCGGCGCGGTATGCGGCGCGCGCTTCGCTGCTGCCTAGTGAATTGATTTCCAGACGCAGGCCTTGAAGGCCGAGCCCGCGCAGCAGGCGTGCCGACAGTGCGATCACTTCGAGATCGGCTTCCGGCCCGGCAATGCCGTAAACCTCGGCACCCAGCTGGTGGAACTGGCGATAGCGACCCGCCTGCGGGCGTTCGTGACGGAACATCGGGCCGGCGTACCAAAGGCGCTGCTGCTGGTTGTGCAGCAGGCCGTGCTCAAGGCCGGCACGCACACAACTCGCCGTGCCCTCGGGCCTCAGCGTCAGGCTGTCGCCCTCGCGATCCGTGAAAGAAAACATCTCCTTCTCGACGATGTCGGTGACCTCACCGATTGAGCGCGAGAACAGCGTGGTGTGCTCGAGCAACGGCATGCGAATCTCGCCATAGCCGTACGCCGCGAAGCTGCTGGCCGCAACGCCGTGCAGGCGCTGCCACAGCACGGTATCGGGCGGCAGTACATCATTGAATCCACGGACGGACTGGATCTTCTTCATCGTTCAAACAGCGTCGGTGGAGGCGTCAGCCTTTTCAGCAGCTGCCGCGAGCTTGCGCGCTGCAATTTTCTCGCGCACCAGCTTCTCAAGCAGATCGACGAGTTCGTCGTTGTGCGCCTTGTGCTGGATCTTGCCGTCGACGTAGATCGAATTCGGATAGCCGCCTGCAACACCGATCGCCGCTTCGCGGGCCTCACCCGGTCCGTTGACGACGCAGCCGATCACCGCGAGGTCGAGCGGCTCGTCGATCTCGTCGAAACGCGATTCGAGTTCCTGCACCGCCTTGATCACGTCAAAGTTCTGCCGTGAGCACGACGGGCAGGCAACGAGATTGATGCCGCGGCTGCGCAGGTGCAGCGACTTCAGCAGGTCCCAGCCGACCTTGATCTCTTCGATCGGATCGGCCGCCAGCGAAATGCGGATCGTGTCGCCGATGCCGTCGGCAAGCAGCATGCCGAGGCCAACCGCCGACTTCACCGCACCGGCGCGTGCGCCACCCGCCTCGGTGATGCCCAGATGCAGCGGCTGGTCGATCATCGTCGCCAGCTTGCGGTAGGCAAACACCGTCATGAAGACTTCGCTCGCCTTCAGCGAGACCTTGAAGTCTTCGAAGTTGTGACGTTTGAGAATGTTGATGTGGCGCAACGCGGAATCGACCAGCGCATCGGCATTCGGCTCGCCGTACTTTTCCTGCAGGTCCGCTTCGAGTGAACCGGCATTGACGCCGATGCGGATCGGAATGCCGTGATGCTTGGCACAGGCGATCACTTCGGCGACCTTGCGGTCATTGCCGATGTTGCCCGGATTGATGCGCAGGCAATCGGCACCGGCTTCTGCCGCCGCGAGCGCGCATTTGTAGTTGAAGTGGATATCGGCGACCAGTGGCACGTAACCCACTTCTTTCTTGATCTTGCCGAAGGCTTCGGCGGCCTTGATCGTCGGCACTGAGACACGAACGATATCGGCGCCGGCTTTGACGACCGCCTTGATCTGCGCAACGGTCGCGGCGACGTCCTCGGTATCCGAGTTGGTCATCGTCTGCACCGCAATCGGCGCATCACCACCCACCGTGACGCGACCGACACGCACGGCGCGCGATACGCGTCGCGTGATCTGGTGGTGACTGGTCATGGCCACGGCGCAGTGCTCCGGAATCTGGCGACGTTGGTCTTACTGCGCGGCAGGCGACGCCGGCAGCGTGAAGCGTGCCGTGTTGTTGCCGCGCACGTACGGGCTGATGTCGACACGCTGGCCTTCAAACTCGACTTCCACACCTGGCGCATTGCCGAGGAACAGGCTCAGCGGCAACTGGCCATTGAGCGTATCTGCGCTGCCTTCGCTGCGGGTCTCGTTGAGCAGGGTCGCGCCGGTGGCGTCATCCACGCGCACCCATGAGGTTTTCACGTAGTGCAGTCGCAGCGTGCCCGGTGCCACTGCCGCGCTGGCAGCCGCCGGCATCGCGCCCGCTGCGGTCGCATTCGCCGGCTCGACAGCTGTCGACGGTGCAACGCCGGTGCCTGGATCGCCGGCCCCAGTTGCCGAAGGATCGGCCGGTGCCTGCGGCATCTCGGCCATGCCGGCATCTCCGGGCGCCGGTGTCGCGACAACGGCCGGCGCTTCAGCAACGCTGGACGGCAGCGGATAGCTGACTTTCTGATCGCGCGCAAACCAGAAGAACGCGCAGGCCACGACCGCAATCACGGCCATCAGCAGACTGATTGAAACCGGGAAACGACTGGTGGAACCCAGTTCGGTACCCGAAGCCAGGCGCAGCTTGGCTGGCGCCTCCGGCGACTTCGGTGCAGCGCGAGCCTGGTACGCCGCAATCAGGCGCTCTTCGCTGAGCTCGAGCACCTTGGCGCACTTGCGGAAGTAGCCCCGCACATACACCGGCTCCAGCGCCTGGGCGTCATCGCGCTCCAGTGCGAGCAGGGTCGCGCGCGACAGCTTGGTGTGTGCAACCATGTCGTCTATCGAATAGTGAACGCGTTCGCGCGCCTCACGAATCATCGCGCCCGGGCTGGGCATCGCGGCGGCAGGTGCAGCTTCCGGGTTGGAACTGGGATCCGAGGTTTCAGTGTTCATCTGCGGGTCGGTGTGAGGTTGACAGCTTCGTCGGACTCGGGAAATTCACGCTTCAGTCGCCGCCGGTAAGCGGCAGCCGCATTGGAATCATTCAGGGCATCTTCGGTGAGCGCCGCGAGCGACAGCAACTCCGGCGTCGGCGCCTGCGTCAGGTTGTAGCGCTGCAGAAACGCACGTACCCGCATGTAGTCGCCTTTGCGAAAGCTGATGATCGCCATTTGCGCCAAGGCTTCGCGCGCATCCGGATTGATCTTGAGCGCCTCGCGCAGATAGGTCTCGGCCTTGGCGAAATCGTGGTCCTTGAGGCAACGCCCGGCGTTGGACCAGGCCGCTTCCGGTGTCGCGTACTGAGGATTGGTTGCTGCGGTCAGAAAATAGGTCTCAGCTTCGGGTCCGCGGCCACGTTCGCACAGGAATACGCCAAAATTATTGTTCAGCGCCGGCTCTTCCTTATCCAGCTTGAGCGCGCGGCGGTAGTGCTTCTCGGCCAGCTCCATCTCGCCCATGTTTTGGTAGACGTAGGCAATTGCGGCATGTGTATTCGACTGATCGTCGTCCGCCTTGAGTGCGCGCGTGAGTTTGTCGAGCGCCGTCGGAAACTGACCGCGCTGGGCGTAGCTGATGCCAAGCTGGGTATTGATGCGGGCGATATTGGCCGATTCGCGGCGCGACTGCGCACTGCTGCAGGCGGCCAGCGAAACGGCTAGTAGCAGAAGCAGCGCACGCGTCATCGTCACTGTCTCACCACCGGGATATCGCCCAGGCGATTCTTTTGCTTGGACTGCACACGGCCGACCAGTTGGCAAGCCGGGGAGACGCGAGCAGGGCGCAGGGGCCCTTGCGTAGCAAGGGATGCAACCGTCGCGAGTCGGCTCCGGGCCTGCGGCTTCATTGGCGCACCACCGGAATACCGCTCAGGCGGTTTTTCTGCCTCGACTGCACGCGGCCAACGAGCTGACCGCAGGCCGCATCGATATCGTCGCCGCGGGTCTTGCGCGTTGTTGCAACGATCTTGCGGTCGCGCAGAATCTTCGCGAAGGCCTGGATCACATCCGGCTTCGAGCGCTTGTACTGCGTCTGCGGGAAGGGATTGAACGGAATCAGGTTGACCTTGGCCGGCATGCCGCCGAGCAGCTTGGCCAGCGCCCTCGCATGCTCGGGCTTGTCGTTGATGCCATCGAGCATCACATACTCGTAGACGATGTGCGTCTTGCGGTCCTTGCCATCGGTGTAGCGACGGCAGGCTTCAAGCAGATCGGCAATCGGATACTTGCGGTTGATCGGAACCAGCTGGTTGCGCAGCTCATCGGTCGGCGCGTGCAGCGACACCGCGAGCGCGGTATCGACATCGCCACGCAGGCGATCCATGAATGGCACGAGGCCGGAGGTTGAAACGGTGACACGTCGCTTGGACAGGCCGAAGCCGAAATCGTCGAGCAGGATGCGGATCGCCGGCAGCACGGCGTTGTAGTTCGCCAGCGGCTCGCCCATGCCCATGAAGACGATGTTCGAGATCACGCGCTCGTTCTGGAAATCGCCACCGAGCGTGCGTGCCGCAAACCAGACCTGGGCGATGATCTCCGCCGTCGTCATGTTGCGGTTAAGACCCTGCTGCGCGGTGGAGCAGAAACTGCAGTCCATCGCACAACCGACCTGCGAGCTGATACACAGCGTCGCGCGACCTTCCTCGGGGATGTAGACCGTCTCGATCGCGTTGCCGCCGTCGAGACGCAACACCCACTTGCGGGTGCCGTCTGCCGAGACCTGCTCGGTGACCAGCTCCGGCGTGCGGATGAAGAAATGTTCCGCCATCCGCAGCCGAAGGTCTTTCGAGATGTTGGTCATGTCGTCGAAGCTGTCGCTGCCTCGACGGTAGATCCACTGCATCACCTGATCCGCACGGAAGGGCTTCTCGCCCATCTGCGCAAAGCTTTCACGCAACTGCGTGCGGTCGAGACCAAACAGGTTGATCAAGCGTGAAGGCGCCGCGGGGACGCGCGCTGGCGCGTCCCCCGGCGTTGCTTCAAGCACTGGATCAGCTG
>JALYJV010000018.1 GCA_030775105.1 Pseudomonadota bacterium
TGATGATCGTGCCGCTGGCTCCCCCAGTGCTCGACCTGATGTTCACGCTGAACATCGCGATTTCGCTGGCGGTGCTGCTGGCGGTGATCTACGTGATGCGGCCGATGGACTTCAGCGCGTTTCCGACCGTGCTGCTGTTCGCCACCCTGCTGCGTCTGTCGCTGAATGTCGCCAGCACCCGTGTCGTGTTGCTGCATGGCCACGAAGGACCACATGCCGCCGGGCGGGTGATCCATGCCTTCGGCGACTTTGTGATCGGCGGCAACTACGCGGTCGGCATCATCGTCTTCGTCATCCTGACCCTGATCAATTTCATGGTCGTGACCAAGGGCGCCGAGCGCGTCTCCGAAGTCTCCGCACGTTTCATCCTCGACTCCTTGCCCGGCAAGCAGATGGCGATCGACGCCGATCTCAACGCCGGATTGTTGACGCGCGACGAAGCCAAGGCGCGGCGCAACGAAGTCCGCGAGGAAGCCGACTTCTACGGCTCGATGGACGGCGCCAGCAAGTTCGTTCGTGGCGATGCCATCGCCGGCATCATCATCCTGTTCATCAACCTGATCGGCGGCCTGTGCATCGGCGCGCTGCAGCACGACCTGCCGCTCGCCGAGGCAGCGAAGACCTATGCCTTGCTGACCATCGGCGACGGTCTGGTGGCGCAGGTGCCGGGTCTGCTGCTGTCGACCGCAGTCGCGGTGCTGGTCACGCGCATGTCGCGTTCGACCGACATGGCCAAGCAGGTTGCCGGCCAGCTGTTCGCCGAGCCGCGGGTGCTGGCGGTGACGGCCGCGGTGCTCGGCATGGTCGGAATGATTCCCGGCATGCCGAATCTGGTTTTCCTGTTTTTCGGTGCGGTCTGCGGCGGCATCGCCTGGCTGCGCGCACGCAAACAGCGTCTCGCAGCGGAAGCGCCGGTGTTTGAGCCGAGCGCACCGCCGCCGAGCGAACTGTCGTGGGAAGACGTGCCCAGCGATGACGCATTGGGTCTCGAAGTCGGCTATCGCCTGATCCCGATGGTCGATACGCGCCAGGGCGGCGAGCTGATGGCGCGCATCAAGGGCGCACGCCGCAAGCTGACCCAGGAGATCGGCTTCCTGATTCCGCCGGTGCATGTGCGCGACAACCTCGATCTCGCGCCGGGGGCATATCGCCTGCTCGTGCACGGTGTACCGGTTGCCGAGGGCTCGGTGCAGGTCGACAAGGATCTGGCGCTCAATCCGGGCCGGGTGTTCGGGCCGCTCGAAGGCGCACCGACCAAGGATCCGACGTTCGGCATGGATGCGATCTGGATCGAACGCGGTGCTCGCGAGCATGCGCAGACGCTTGGCTACACCGTCGTCGATACCGCGACCGTCGTCGTCACGCAGCTGTCGCAGGTGATCAAGAACCACGCGCATGAACTGCTTGGCCATGACGAGGCACAGGCGCTGCTGACCCAGCTTGGCAGGCACGCGCCAAAGCTGGTTGAGGATCTGATTCCCAAGCAGCTGACGCATTCCAATTTCGTAAAGGTGCTGCAGAACCTGCTCGCCGAACGCGTGCCGGTGCGCAACCTGCGTGTGATCGCCGAAGCCTGCGCCGAGCATGCGTCGCAGAGCCAGGATCCCGTCGTGCTTTCAGGCCTCGTGCGCGTCGCGCTGGGCCGCCAGATCGTCCAGGAAATCAACGGACTTGAGGAAGAGCTGCCGGTGTTCACGCTGGCCGGTCCGCTGGAACAGGTGTTGCAGGACAGCCTGAAAAGTGGAGGCGCCGTGATTGAACCCGGATTGGCAGAACGGATGCACCAGTCCCTGACCAGCGGAGCCCGCCGGCAGGAGATGAACGGTCAGCCGGCCGTGCTCCTGGTCCCGATGCCGCTGCGTCCACTGCTCGCACGTTTCACGCGGCAGACGATTCCGGCCCTGCACGTGTTGGCCTACGAAGAAGTACCGAACAGCAAGCGTCTGCGCATGGTTGGCGCAGTCAGTTGATGCAGTACGAGTGATCCGATGATGAACACCGCAAGCGGCACCGGGAAACCACAATGAAGATCAAGCGATTTCTGGCCAGCAACATGCGCGAGGCGATCCGCCTCGTCAGGGAGGAGCAGGGCGCCGATGCGGTGATCCTGTCCAATCAGCGCGTCGCCGGCGGCGTCGAGGTCGTTGCCGCCACCGACTATGACTCGGCCCTGCTGCATCAGACGCAGCGTCGTCCGGCACCAGCCACCGAGGATGCCGCGCCTGCAAAGCCGGAGATCACGGTCGTACAACGCAAGCCTGAAACAGCCGCGGCGCTGTCGACCATTCCGGCACCGGAAGTCCAGCAGCTGCGCTCTGAAGTCAGCAGCATGCGTCGCATGCTCGAAGGCCAGCTCGCCGGCCTGGCCTGGCGCGACATGAGCGAACGCCAGCCGGAACGCATGGCGGCGCTGCGCGCGATGGTCGACCTGGGCATCGATACAACACTGGCACGCGAGATCATCGCGGAACTGCCGGAAAAAGCCGGTACAGACCGCGCCCGCTTTCTGCCGCTGGGCCTGCTGGCGCGGCGGATTCCGGTCACGCCCACCGATCTGATCATGCAGGGCGGCGCCTTCGCGCTGATCGGACCGACCGGCGTCGGCAAGACAACGACGATCGCCAAGCTCGCCGCACGCTGGACCGAACGTTACGGCTCGCGCGACGTCGCGCTGGTCACCACCGATCACTACCGCGTCGGCGCGCAGGAGCAACTGTTCTCCTACGGCCGCATGCTCGGCGTGCCGGTACATACGGCGGTCAACGCCCGTGAGCTGGCGACGGTCATGAACCGTCTTGCCGACTACAAGCTGATCCTCGTCGACACCGCCGGCATGGCGCCGCGCGACAAGCAGCTGGCCATGCAGTTCGCCGAGATGGCGGCCAGCCGCACGCGCCTGCAGAAGCTGCTGGTGCTGCCGGCGACGACGCAGGCGATCGACCTGCACGAAATCTACAACCGCTTCGCCCCGGCCAAGCCGACCGCAGTGGTGCTGACCAAGGTCGACGAAGCGACGCGCATCGGTGGGGTGCTGTCCGCCGCCATCCGCATGCGCCTGCCGATCGCCTATGTCTGCGACGGACAACGCGTACCCGAAGACCTGCAACTCGCGAAGGCCGACCAGTTCGTCCTGCGTGCGATGCAGATGTCCCGTCAGATCCCGGCAACGGTCAATGACTCCACGATGGCCTTGCAGTTTGGAACCGCCGCTCATGCCGAACACTGAATCCCAGAGCGGAGGCCAGGCCGTCGGCCTGCGTCGTCTGCGCGCAGCCAGGCCGGTCCAGGTCATTGCGGTGACCAGCGGCAAGGGCGGCGTCGGCAAGACCAGCACGTCGGTCAATCTCGCGATCGCGATGGCGCTGGATGGTCGCCAGGTCATGCTGCTCGATGGCGATCTCGGCCTGGCGAATGTCGACGTGATGCTTGGCCTGCAGCCGACCTTCAATCTCTCGCATGTCCTTGCGGGTGAGTGTGCACTCGAAGACACGCTGATCGAAGGGCCGGCCGGCATCTGGGTCGTTCCCGCATCGAGCGGCAAGCGCGGCATGGCCGAGCTGTCTTCCGCGGAAAACGCTGGCCTGGTCCGCGCGTTCTCCGAGATGAATCGTCC
>JALYJV010000019.1 GCA_030775105.1 Pseudomonadota bacterium
CACGCGGCGTCATGGTCCCGGCTGATGGGGGGATTTCGTTCGTCATGCTCAGAATTCGATCGTTTCGAGAGTCAGGCTGTGATTGGTATAGATGCAGATGTCGGCAGCGATATGCAGCGACTTCTCGGCAATTGTCCGCGCATCCATGTCGGTGTTCTCGACCAGTGCGCGTGCCGCGGCCTGGGCAAACGAGCCGCCGGAACCGATCGCAAGCACGCCATGGGCTTCGGGCTCCATGACATCGCCATTACCGGTGACCATCAAGGAAGCTTCACGATCCGCAACCAGCAGCAGCGCCTCGAGCCGGCGCAGATAACGGTCGGTGCGCCAGTCCTTGGCCATCTCGACCGCCGCGCGGACCAACTGGCCACCATGCTTCTCGAGCTTGCCTTCAAAGCGCTCGAACAACGTGAACGCGTCTGCGGTACCGCCGGCGAAACCGGCGATGACCTTGTCGCCATACAGGCGGCGCACCTTGCGCGCATTGCCCTTGATACGGGTCTTGTCGAGGGAGACCTGGCCGTCGCCACACATGGCGACCTGATTGCCGCGCCGCACGCACAGAATCGTGGTGCCGTCGAATTGCTTCATGGGATCGTCTTCCGTTGCTGGGCCCGGGCTTTGGCCGTGCCGCTTCTGCTGTTTCAGGTGGGGCCGGAGCGCCAGCCTTTCAAGCGTCCGGCCACAAAAAAGGACGCTCCTGGCGTCCTTTTCGATTCAGGCCGACACGCCTCCAGGCTACGGCGTAACGGTCTCGGCCGGCGTCGGCGCCGGGGTACCGGCGCAGTGCGCCTTGGGTTCGGCATTGCAGTCGCAGACCGGGGTCTGGCCTTCGGCGCACTGGATCGTTGCGACGACGCCGTCGCCGCAGTCCTGGGTACAGATCTGCGGTACGGCAGCGCTGTCGGCAGCGGCTTCGACGGCGTCCGGCACCGGTGCGGCGGTCGGGGCGGCCATGTCTGACGGCACGCTGCTAGTCGCGTCCGGCTGTTCGCCCTTGTTGCATGCGCTCAGACCCAGTGCGAGGACCAGGGCGAGCGCCGGGCTGAACGCGGCTGCCATCAAACGATTCATCAAACTGACTCCGGGAATTCTGGTGGGCTCGCCCTGCAACACTGCGAGCGCCCGCGATATTACTGGTTGTGCCGCACAAATGCGCTAGTAACTTTGATGTGCCTGCGGCCGATCACGAGCCTCCACGCCGCCGCGCCCGAGGGTGCGCCTCGTCATAGACCGCGGCAAGGCGCTTCCAGTCGAGATGGGTGTAAATCTGCGTCGTCGACAGGTGGGCGTGGCCCAGCAATTCCTGTACCGCGCGCAGGTCGCCACTGGATTCGAGCACATGGGTCGCAAACGAATGGCGCAGGCGGTGCGGGTGCAGATGGACGCCGAGACCGACTTTCTGCGCCCATTTCTTGAGCGCCATGCCGATCGCTGCGCCGGACATGCGGCCACCGCGGCTGGACACGAACAGGGCCGGCTCATCGGCAGCGGCGTACTGCCCGCGCTGCTGCAGCCAGTGGTCCAGCGCCGCCCGCGCCGGTGCGCCGATCATGACGATGCGCTGCTTGCGGCCCTTGCCGGTGATCGTGATCTCGCTCTGCGCGCGGCTGACGTCGCTGGCGTTCAGCCCCTGCAGTTCGGACAGACGCAACCCGGTCGAATAGAACAGTTCGACCATGGTCTGGTCGCGCAGCGCCAAGCCGTCTTCAGGGGTCTGATTGAGCGCGGCATTGAGGACATCCGCGCCGATGACGCCGGGCAGCTTGCGCCGCAGCTTGGGCGCACGCACGGTCTGCGCCGGGTTGGCGACGATGCGGTCTTCGCGCAGCTGGTGGCGGAAAAACGAGCGCAGTGTCGACAGATAGCGCTGCAGACTCGCCGGCTCTCTGCCGTCGCGGTGAGATCTGGCGACATAGGCGCGCACCACATGCAGATCGATCTGCGTCAACGCCGTGATCCGGGCCTGGGCGCAGTAGCTGCCGAAGGCCACGAGATCGCGCCGGGTCGCGTCGCAGGTATGCGGCGAATAGCGCTTGTGGTGACGCAGCAGGTCGACGTACTCGTCAATCAGCGGCGCGAAGAATGCCGGCACCTGCTCCGGTTCCGCATCGGCAACCGACGCGGCACTTTTCATCAGATGCGGGCGCGTACCGCCGCCGCCACCATGTCTGCCGTCAGTTCGAGGAACAGCTTGCCCTGGCGCGGCTGGAAGCGTTCGGCGTCGGTACTGCCCAGCGCCAGCATGCCAAGGCTGCGCTCCTTCTCGAGCGGCACGACCGCCGTCGACAGCACCGGCTTTTCTGCCTTCGGAAACAGCAGCAAGGCCTTGTCTTCGGCCATCGGGCCGCATTCGATCAGGCGCGTGCGGAAGAAATTCTCGAACGCCCGCGCGATCTTGCTGTCCGGCTCGATCGAGATAACGCCCTGGATGTCATGGCGCTTGAACTGTGCCGCCGAGATGCCGATGAAGACTTCCTCGATGCCGAAGTCATCACGCATGCACTTGGTCAGACCAGCCGCGACTGCCGCGAGCGACGGCGCGCGGATCAGCGTGCGCGCGAGCTTGAGGACATTCTCGGCGCGGTGTTCGTTGTCGCGCGCGGTTTCGACCAGGCGCTCCAGCCGTCCTTCGAGGCGCTGGTTCTTCGCCCGCAGCAGGTCAACCTGCTTTTCGATCAACGAGACTGCCGATCCTGCCTTGTGGCGCAGCTCGATCGCATCGAGCAGATCCGGATGCCGACTCAGAAAATCCGGGTAGTGCCGCAGATAAGCCGCAACCTCCCGCTCATTGAGCTTGGGCGCCGGCGCGTCGTCCTTGGTCGCCGTCAGTTCGGCCATTCGATTTCCCCTGTAAATACGCTCACTGCAGGCCCGGTCATCATCACCGGCGCGCCCGCCCCCTGCCATTCGATACTCAATACACCGCCGCGCATTTCCAGATCAACTTTCGGGCCAAACGCGCCCTGCAGCTGGCCGACCACCGCCGCTGCACAGGCCCCGCTGCCGCAGGCCAGGGTTTCACCGACGCCCCGCTCATACACGCGCAGTCTTGCACGCTCTGGGGCGAGTACCTGCAGAAAACCTACATTGACGCTCTGCGGAAACGCCGGATGCGCCTGCAGGGCGCGCCCCAGGCGTTCCACAGGCGCAGCGTCGACATCGGCCACCCGCAGCACGGCGTGCGGATTACCCATGTTGGCGACGCCGAACTCGATGGTTTCGCCATCGGCCAGGGTCAGCGCATAACGCTGCGCGACGGCGTCCTGCGCGGGCACAAACGGAATCTCTGCCGCCAGCAGGCGCGGCGCGCCCATGTTGACCGTGTACTGCTCACCGCCGACATGGCGCAGTTCCAGCACCGAGGTCGAGGTGCGGATACGGATGCTGTCCTTGTCCGACAGGCCGTTCTCGCGCACGAAGCGCGCCAGTGCCCGCGAACCGTTGCCGCATTGGCCCGACTCGGAGCCGTCGGCGTTGAAGATGCGGTAGTTGAAGTCGACATCCGGCGCTGAGGCCGGCTCGATCACCAGCACCTGGTCACAGCCGACACCAAAACGGCGGTCAGCCAGCCGTCCGAGCAGCGCCGGCGTCGGCCGGAACGGCGTGCGGGTCGCATCGATCACGACGAAATCGTTGCCGGCGCCGTGCATCTTGGTGAATCGCAGTGTCATGCCGGAATTGTAATCGTTAGGAGTCTGGGCGGCAGGAACCGTGCAGACGAGGCAAAGCGATTTCGAGACAGATTCGGATGACGGTTTCGGGGCAATAGGCGGCGCCCTTGACCCGAAAGCGGCGCCGAAGATGGCCGAAATGGCGAAGGCGCAGCCGCACGCGTTTCTGTCGCCCAGGCTCCTTGCTTGCACGAAATGGCCTGCAGCAGCACGATGTGGCATTACCACCGGGGGGCTGCACGCTTTCTGACATGGACAAGATTTGCCACTTCGGCGGCTGTCACTGCGGCCGGGTCCGCTTCGAGGTGCAGGCGCCCGCCACATTGCGGGTGCAGCGCTGCAACTGCTCGATGTGCCAGCTGACCGGGTTCGAGCACCTGATCGTTCCGGCAACGGATTTCCACCTGCTGCGGGGGGCTGACGTCCTGACCGACTACCGATTCAACACCGGCGTCGCACACCACCTGTTCTGCTCGGTCTGCGGGATCAAGTCCTACTACGTGCCGCGCTCGAATCCGGACGGCTTCTCGGTCAACCTGCGCTGCCTCGACCGTTCCACCATCGGCAGCGTCGAATACGAGGACTTCGACGGCCAGAACTGGGAACAGCACGGCGCGGCGCTGGCGCATCTGTCGCAGGCAACAGCATGAGCGCCCCGAAAAGCGTAGCCAGCGAAGGCAGGCTGAGCGCCGCCGGAGCGCAGTACGCGCAGCGTACGACCCGGTACGTGAGCAGGACGAGCACCGCCGGCGCTCAGGGCTGTTCCGTAGGGAACAGCGAGCGCAGTAGCTTTGCGGGGCGCTCATGAGCGCCTGGTATCCGGTCGTCACCACCAGCGCGCTGGATGAGTGCGAACAGTTCTATGTCGCCGCGTTTGATGCCGAGGTGATGTTCCGCAACCCCTGGTACCTGCATCTCGGTTTCATGGGCCATGAACTCGGCTTCATCCTGCACAACCCGGACGGTCAGCTGCCGGTGTTTCCGCACACCACGCAGACCCGCGGTCTGAGCCTTGTGGTCGAGGTCGACGACGTCAACGCCTTTTACGCCGAGCTGCAGCGGCGCGAAGTGCCGCCGCTCGGACCGATCCGCCCGTATAACCAGGGCGAACCCTCGCTGACCCTGGTCGATCCTGCCGGCACCGTCCTCAACCTCGTCGGGCGCCGCGGCTCCGAGCAGATCGACCCGGCCGCGACCTTCAGCGGCTTCTTCTAGGGCCTGAAGTGTCCGCGCTTTGTTTTTTGCAGGCGCATGCTGGAAACTTGCGCCGACTCAGGCAATGTTGGCAATCATGGAGAACACCGTGAAGGTGCTCGGCACGGATATCGGTTTCGGTTATACCAAGGCCACAGACGGCAAGCAGTTCCAGGTCTTCAAGTCCATCGTCGGCGAGGCCAACGAAGCGCAGTTCGGCGAGAGCCTGCTGCCGGGTGTGCCGCAGTTTCCGCGCCACATCAGCATCGGCAACCAGTCGTACTTTGTCGGCGAGCTCGCCGAGCAGCAGTCGCGCGGGCGCGGCTTCACGCTCGACCAGAGCCAATTCATGACGCAGTACGCCAAGACCCTGGCACTGGCCGCCTTGACCCCGTTTGTCGAAAGCGGTGATCCGGTGCGTCTCGTCACCGGCCTGCCGGTCAACTTCTTCCGCAAGTACAAGGATCCTCTCGCCACGCTGCTGCAGGGTCGCCACACGATCACCGTCGTCAAGCCAGGCACGGTCGAACGCGAAGAAAAGGTCATCAACATCGACCGCGTGCGCGTTATCCCGCAGCCGTTCGGCTCGATGTTCAACCTGATGCTCAACGACATCGGCAAGCCGGCCGGCCAGCGCTTCATTACCGAGAAGATCGGCATCATCGATGTCGGTTTCCGCACCGCCGACTACACGATCAGCGACAAGACGCGCTATTCCGAGCGTGGCAGCCAGTCCACCGATTCCGGCATTGCCGTCGCCTACAACGCGATTGCCAATCTGCTGCAGGAAAAGAGCGGCGTTGCCATCGAACTGTATCGCCTCTACGAAGGTGTCGCCAAGGGCTCGATCAAGATCAAGGGCAAGCGCTACGACCTCACCGGCTTCGTCCAGCAGGCCTTCCAGCAGCTCGCGACCCGCGTCGCCCAGGAAGTGAACCGCCTGTGGTCCGACGACTGGGACCTCGACGCCATCGTCATCAGCGGCGGTGGCGGCGCGGCGCTTGCGCCCTTCCTCATCCCGCTGCTCGAAGGCGAAGTCCTGCCGATGATCGACGACCAGGACGCGCGCCTGAACAACGTGCACGGCTATTGGAAGTACGGGCTGCATCTCTGGGGGTCGTGAGCTGAACCCAGCTTCATCCACCGACCTCTGCTGGCTCTTGCATGTTGGCCACGCTTGTTGCGTGACGCGCAACACCGTATCCTGCGCAAATGATCAAGTCATTCAGACACAAGGGACTGCGCAAGTTCTTTGAGTCCGGCAGTGCAGCGGGCATTCAACCGCCACATGCGCCGCGCCTGCGAATGCTGCTGGCAGCCCTTGATACTGCCGAGTCATTGGATGACATGGATGTGCCGGGCTTTCGGCTTCACCCACTGAAGGGCAAGGAGAAAGGCCGCTGGTCAGTCTGGGTGAACGGCAACTGGCGGATGACATTTGAGTTCCAGGGCCGAGACGCCCATGTCCTGGACTATGAGGATTACCACTGATGGCTATGCACAACCCGCCCCACCCCGGTGAGTTCATCACACAGGTCTATCTCGGCCCCAACAATCTGAGTGGACGCGAATTGGCCATCAAACTCGGCGTCGCCGCCTCGACACTTAGCCGCGTGCTCAAGTGCGCGAGCGGCATCAGTCCTGAGATGGCACTGCGTCTGTCGAAGGCACTGGGGCGCTCCGCGGAGAGCTGGCTGTCGATGCAACTGAACTACGACCTGTGGCATGCCAAGCAGCGCGTCAGCCTGCGCGGCGTCGGCAAGGTCAAGCTGACCGCGGCCTAGTCCGCTGAATTCGCAGGCGCAGAAATGAACCCCCGCATCACCGTCATCACCCTCGCCGTCGATGATCTCGAACGCGCGCTGCGGTTTTACCGTGACGGACTCAGCCTGCAGACGCCGGGCATCATTGGTGCGGAGTTCGAATACGGCGCAGTCGTGTTCATTGAGCTGCAGCATGGTCTGAAGCTGGCGTTGTGGCCGCGCAAGAGTCTTGCGCATGACACTGGCCTTCCCGCGCAAGCGAGCAGCGCGACCGAGCTGTCGCTGGGACACAACGTCGCTTCACGCGCTGAAGTCGACGAAGTGATGGCGCAAGCTGCCGCGGCCGGCGCGCGCATCGTCAAGCCTGCGGCTGATACGTTCTGGGGTGGTTACGGCGGCTACTTCCAGGATCCGGACCAGCACCTGTGGGAAGTGGTGTGGAATCCGGCGCTGTTGCCGGCCGACTGAACGCAGCTGCCAGCACGTAGCCCGGATGGAATCCGGGGCTTTTGGCTTGCCTCGAGCGCGAACCCCGGATTTCATCCGGGCTACGAAACTAGGCGGTCTTGCGTTTACCGGCCACTTTCTTCACTGCCTTCTTCTCTGCGGCAACCGCACGCGGTTTGATCAGACCCAGCAACTCCTCGAGCTCCTCCAGTGCCTCACCGGTATGCACGGCCATGCGCTGCACGTGGGGCAGCGCATCGCGGCAACCGGTGAAGCCGATGTTGAACTGGCCGGCGTAGCTGACCGAGGTGATGTTCAGTGCCTGACCATGCATCAGCAGCGACACCGGATACATCTGCTCCATGCGTGCGCCATTGAAGTACAGCGTCTTGTCGGGACCGGGCACGTTGGAGATCGTGACGTTGAACATCGGCCGCAGCTTGCCGCCGAGTCCGGCAATCAGCTGCAGGATGAACGGGGCCATATAGATCAGCGTGTAGCTGTCGATACCGGCCTTGGGCAGCGCCTGCAGATGTTCCTTGGCAATCCGGGTCGATTCGCGGATCGCCCGCAGACGTTCCAGCGGATCGGCGAAGTGCGTGTTGAGGTTGGCGATGATGAAACTGATCGCGTTGCCGGCGTTCTGGTCATCCGCGGGGCGCACCGACACTGGCACACCGGCGGTCAGCGGCTTGTTCGGCAGTGCATTGATCTCGACCAGATAGCGGCGCAACGCCGAGGCGCAAAGACCGAGAAAGACATCGTTGATGCTGACGTCCGCGGCCTTGGCAACGGCGCGGACGCGCTCGAGGCTGTAGTGCTGAGTCGCGAAACGGCGCTGTGCCGACACCTTGGCATTGAGCGCCGAGCGCGGGCCGCTGAAGGGCATGCCCTCCTGCGGATCCGTTGAGCGCACTGAATTGCGCAGGACGTGCCCGAGCGCCTTGGCCACGGTCGGCGCGATTTCCAGTTGCGCGCGCGCGCCTTCGGCGAACTGCAGCAGCTGCGCCTTGGCACCCTTGGGTCCTTTGGGCTCGCGCGACAGCCTGCCCGCACCGGAACCCACCGCCCACGGCGGCGACAGCGAGCCAGCATTGGGATCGGGGGAAAGCATGCGCTGCAGCATGCGCATGCCGCCGACACCGTCGACCAGCGAATGATGCATCTTCAGGTACAGCGCAAAGCGGTTGTTCGCCAGTCCTTCGATGACATGCACTTCCCACAGCGGCCGGTTGAAATCCAGCGGGTGCGAATGCAGGCGCGACACGAGGATGCCGAGCTCGCGCTCGCCGCCTGGCGCGGGCAGCGCCGAGTGGCGCAGGTGGTAGTCGAGATCGATCTTGTAGTCCTCGATCCAGGCCGGGACGAAGGCCTTGGCCTTGGGTGAGCGCAGCTTGAGATTGAACGGCGACGCAAAGGTCTGCACGCTGCGCATCTGCGCTACCAGGGCGCGCAGAAAGCCCTCGGGGGCGTCATCCGGAACTGAGAAAATGGCCATGCACGCGACCTGCATCGGCGTGTCGACGGTGTCGACATACAGCCACGCAGCGTCCATCGGTTTCAGGCGTTTCATGGGCTTCCTCAATGCTTTAGTTATGGCGTTCCTGTTTGGGCGGCATCAGAGCACAGGCAGGCCCGGCTGCCAATCGGCCCCACCCCTGGCTACCAGCCCATGAGCATTCGTGACGGGTGTGTCACAAATTTGGAGCGCGTCCTATACTCCGGCCCTCAGATTTGGATAGGGCACGCCGCCCAACAGGAGAGCTGAACATGAACACGGCCGTTTCTTACCTGCCCGGTGCGGCACCTGCTGCCAACTCCGTCGAAGCCGACATCAAGCGTGTCTTCGATCTGCAGCGCGAAACCGCACTGCGTCTTCGCACGTCGACCGCCAAGGAGCGCATCGCCAAGATCCAGCGCCTTCACGACGTCGTGATGGCCAATCGCGAAGCGATCTACGAAGCCGCGTACAAGGATTTCAAGAAGCCGCCGGCGGAAGTCGACCTCGCCGAAATCCTGCCGGTGATCGGCGAAGCCAAGCACGCGATGCGCAAGCTCAAGAAGTGGATGAAGCCGGCTGGGGTGATGCCGACTTCGCTGACGATCGGTCTGAAGTCCTGGGTGCAGTACGAGCCCAAGGGCCGCTGCCTGATCGTTTCGCCGTGGAACTACAACGTCAACCTGTGCTTCTCGCCGCTGGTGTCCTGCATCGCCGCCGGCAACACCGCGATCCTCAAGCCGTCGGAAATGACGCCACATCTGTCGGCGCTGATGGCACGCATGATCAAGGAGATCTTCCCGGTCGATGAAGTCGCGCTGTTCGAAGGCGACGTGCAGGTGTCCACTGCCCTGCTCGCGCTGCCCTTCGATCACATCTTCTTCACCGGCTCGCCGGCAGTCGGCAAAGTCGTCATGGCCGCCGCCGCCAAGCATCTGACCAGCGTCACGCTGGAACTCGGCGGCAAGTCGCCGACGATCATCGACGACACCGCCGACCTCAAGCAGGCCGCACAGACCCTGCTGTGGGGCAAGTACACCAACAACGGCCAGACCTGCATCGCACCGGACTACATCTACGTCCATGCCAAGGTGAAGGACGCTTTCGTCGCCGAGTGCGTCACCGCGATCGAAACCGTCTACGGCAAGACCGCGGCCGAGCAGATGAGCTCGCCGTACCTCGCCCGCGTCGTCAACCAGCGCCATACCAAGCGCATCAACGCGCTGCTGACCGACGCCCGCGATCGCGGCGCCCGCGTCCTGTGCGGTGGCGAAGCCAACGAGAATGAGTGCTTCATCCAGCCGACGCTGCTCGACAACATCCCCGCCGACGCGAAGATCCAGAGCGAAGAGATCTTCGGACCGCTGCTGCCGATCATGGCCTACATCGATCTCGACACGGTGATCGAAGCGATTAACAGGGAACAGAAGCCGCTCGCGCTGTACATCTGGAGCAAGAACGAAGCGAACATCGAGAAGGCGCTCAAGCGCACCAGCGCTGGCGGCACCTGCATCAATCACTGCGTCGTCCAGTACGTACACGGCAACCTGCCGTTCGGCGGCGTCAACAACTCCGGCATCGGCAGCGCGCATGGCCTCTACGGATTCAAGGCCTTCTCGCATGAGCGCGCCGTGGTCCGTACCCGCTTCATGATGGCGCGCATGCTGTTCCCGCCGTATACAGACTTCAAGCGCAAGCTCGTGGACATTATGTTGAAGACACAGTAAGCGCGGATCGCTGCATACGAAAAGGCCACCTCGCGGTGGCCTATTTGTTGAAATGACGCCCTGTCCTTAGAACACCAGACGCACACCGGCGCGGAAGTCGGAGAGTTCCAGATCGCCGCCGTCGTCGTCGATCTCAAGCTGACTGCCGCGGTAGTCAGCAAACACGCCGAACATGTCGGTCAGCTTGAGGCCGGCGC
>JALYJV010000020.1 GCA_030775105.1 Pseudomonadota bacterium
TCGATCAGCGACGACAGGCCGGTCTTCAGCTGCAGCGGTATCTTGTTTTGCAGCATCGCGTAGCGCAGCGTCGAGACCATCGCCTGACCGAGCACCTGGCGGCGATCGCGATGCGTCTTGCGCCGCCAGCCGATGTCGAGCCAGTATTTGAGCAGCATCTTCAGCGTCAGCAGGATCCAGCCCTTGCCGCGCGAGAACAGCGTGTGCGCCTCGATCTGGTCCATGCCGATGCGGCCCATCAGCAGCGTGCCCTTGAACGACTCGCGCTGGTTATCGAACTCGGCGCCGAGCAGCTTGGCGTCGAACTCCGCCGGCTGCATCGAACGCCAGCCTTCCTTGCCGCCCGGATTCTTCGGGTAATAGTCCGGATACTTCGGTACGTTGTGGTAGACGACGCCGAACTTCTTCGCCATGAAGCGCACCATCTCCGGCGCATTCTTCAGGTAGGCCTCGATGCGGTTCTGTGGCACTTCACTGCCGATCACCGACTTCAGGTAGGCCAGCGCTTCCTCGTAGGAATCGGTGCCGCCGGTCTTCGCGATGTCGTCATTGCAGGGAATCCAGATGCCGCCGCCGGACACCGCGCTGGTGCCGCCGTACTTGTCGGCCTTCTCGATCAGCACCGTGTTCAGGCCCTGCGCGTGCGCGCACAGCGCCGCGGTCATGCCACCGCCACCGGAGCCGACGACAACGACATCGTATTCCTGGTCCCACTGTTGTTCGTTCATGCCCACGGCACTTCCCGGCTTGTTTTGAAAGTCCGGGCCATGGATGGCCCGGACTTGGACAGGACGTCCATACTTCTTAGATAAAGTAATCCGTGTTCTCGCGACCGAGCAGGAAGCCGCCGTGATTGCGACCGAACTGTTCCGGGTTGTTCGCGTAGTGGCCGCGCGCCGCCATGATGTCGAACATGTAGCGGTGCAGCGGGAAGTCGACAAAGATGCCGCGACCGCCGCAGGCCGAGAACAGCTGGTAGGCGTGCCTGGCGCAACGCTCCACGACCTGCGAAGCCTGGTGACGAAAATGCAGGCGCTGCTGGATGTCGTCGAGCGGCTGGCCGGCGCGGATCTTCGCCATCAGCACGTCGAAGTTGCGGTTGAGCACGAGCTTCATCTCGTCGACAGCGAGCGCGGCTTCGGAAGCAGCAAGCTGCGCCGGTGCCTGTTCCGAGGTCTTGTTGCCCATGTCGCCGACGCGAACCTTGGCGAAGTCGAGGAAGGTATCGAGCGCACCCTGCAGGCCGCCGATCGCGGCGCTGGAAACCGCACGGACGAAGATCTGGCCGAACGGCAGCTTGTACAGATCCGACGTGAACGTGTTGCGGCCCGGGTTGGTGCCCATGAAACCGTCGGTCGCCTTGTGCGTGCGGTATTCCGGCACGAATACATCCTTGACGACGATGTCCTTCGAGCCGGTGCCCTTGAGGCCCATGACATGCCAGGTGTCGATGACTTCGTAGTCGCTCTTCGGCAGCAGGAAGGTGCGGTATTCCGGTGGCTGGCCTTCAGTGAAGATCAGGCCGCCGAGCAATACCCAGTCGCAATGATCGATGCCGCTGGAGAAACCCCAGCGACCTGAGAAGCGGAAACCGCCTTCAACCGGCTTAACCTGGCCCTTGGGCATGTAGGTCGAGGCGATGCGCACGTCGGTGTCCTTGCCCCAGATGTCTTCCGAAGCCTTGGGATCGAACAGCGCGAGCTGCCAGTTGTGCACACCGATGACGCCGTAGATCCACGCGGTCGACATGCAGCCTTCGGCGAGCGTCATGCAGACGTTGTAGAACACCTGTGGGTCCATCTCGTAGCCGCCGTATTGCTTGGCCTGCAGCACGCGGAACAGGCCGGCTTCCTTCATCTCGGCAATAGTCTGGTCCGGCACCTTGCGGTCGGTTTCGGTCTGCTTGGCGCGCTCCTTGAGACGCGGAATCATTTCGCGCGCGCGCTGCACCAGGATTTCTGGCGTGACAGTGTTGGCAGCCTTGGTTTGCACAGCATTCTCCTCACAGTCATTCGGGGCGGCAGACGGGACGGAATCGCCCACTGCTCGTAGCGCAGCCTTTTTCACAGAAATCGCCTTTCGGGGCTTCACCCGAAATGACTAGGGGGTGCCTGACGCGCTAGGCTGCGCCATGCGTCCCGCCAGAGGACGACGTTTACTGCGAGCTGGGGGATAGATGAAGACGAACAGATTTGCGCCAAGCCTGGCGCTGGTGGCTGCGGCCGCGAGCTTTGCGGCGCTGGCGGTACCGGAAGGGCCGGAATACAACTCCGCTGAATGGCGAACACGCGATCTGGCCAACGTTGCCCGCGCGGTCGCGGCGCCGGTCGAGCAGGCGACGAATCCGGTATTCGTACTGCGCTGGACCGAGCAGAGCCTGCTCAACATTCTCGAGCTGACACAGCGCAGCCTCGCCGATCCGACTTGGCTGCTGGTGCCGAATCTCAACACGCCAGTGACGCCGCTATGTGCGAGCGGGGCATTGCCCTGCGCCGGCGATCCGTTCCGCTATCCGCAGGCTTCCGGCCCCGATGGTGCACCGTTCTACGAACAGGAAGCCGAAGTCATTCCGGTCGTCTACTACGACCGCGACTGCGCGCGCATCTCCGGTCGCGTCTGGGCGCCGCGCAACGGCGCGAACGGCCTGCCCGCGGTGATCATCGAGAACGGTTCGGTGCAGGCGCCGGAGCCGATCTACTGGTGGGCGGCTCAGGCACTGGTGCGCAGCGGCTATGCCGTCATGACCTTCGACCCGCGCGGCCAGGGCCGATCCGACTGGCAGACACCGACCGGCGGCCAGGGCGGCAACATCGATTCGAGTGTGTTCTGGGATGGTCTCGTCGATGCGATCGACTTCTTCCGCTCCAGCAGCGCGCAACCCTATCCCCACAACGAGAGCTGTGCCGGGACCTATCCGACCGAAGTCACCGCGTTCAATCCGCACATCGCGCGCGTTGATCCGACCCGTCTCGGCCTCGCCGGTCACTCGCTCGGCGCCAGCGGCGTCAGCGTCGTGCAGAGCTATGGCGCGCCGGGCGCCGAACCCTGGCCGGGCCTGATCGACGACGAGAATCCGGTCGACGTCATCGTCGCCTGGGACAGCCTCAGCGCACCGCGTGGCGAAGGCCATACCGCGGTCGTGCCGCGCGTGCCGGCAATGGGCCAGACCAGCGAATACGGCTTCACGCCGCTGCCGGCGACTTCGGAGCCGGATCCGGAAGGCGACAAGAATGCGTTCGTCGGATGGCGCGATGCCGGCGTGCCGGTGTTCCAGTTCACGATTCAGGGCAGCTCGCATTTCGAATGGGCGCTGATCCCGGCGTTTCCGTCGTCCTCATGGTGCGCCGACACCTCGGCCGGCACCTGCGCCGGCGGCTGGGGACGGCCGTTTGCCGAGCACTACACGAAGGCCTGGTTCGATCGCTGGCTGAAGAAGCCCGGCGAAACCGGTTATGCCGATGCCGATGCGCGCCTGCTTGCCGACGCCGACTGGGTCGAGCGTTACAGTTTCTACAAGCGCTCGGCACGCGCGTTTCCGGATCGTGGCGGCAAGGCGCATGTCTGCGAGGACATTCGTGCGGGCTGCAGCGATCTCGACGTTGCAGCCGGTGGTGGTGATTCCGGCGGCGGCAGCTTGGGCTGGCTGAGCATGCTGCTGGGCGGTCTGATCGGCCTGGCGCGACTCAAGCAGCAGGCCTGAGCATTGCGCGGGCCTCTCGATACACCGCGCGCCAAGCGCACGGCACTCGAGACGAACGGAGTGAATTTGTGACGACTCCACAAAACCCCGTTCGCATCGAGTGCCTGCACGAACCTCAAGAAAGCAGACCGCCGCTCCCGCAGCGGTCCACGCACTTCAGTCCTTCAATACTGATCAAACCACGCCTTGATCCCCGAAGCGCCGATGTTGTCCACGGTGAATTCGTGGCCGCCCGGATGTTCCAGCTTCTGAGTCGTGAACCCGCCGCTTGAGAGCAGCGTGTAGTAGCTGTACATCGTTGTCAGCGGCACCAGCGGATCATTCTGTCCGTGCCAGAACTTGGTCGGCGGATGATTCGCCGGCAGCGCCGGAATCGAGCCGCAGGAGTACGAACAGGTCGCGTACGAAGCCGCCAGGATACCGAGTGCTTTCCAGGTGTTTGCATTGCCGCTGCCACTATTGAACGTCACCGCCATACGGCTGCTGTTGAAACCGCCGCTGGAGATGCCGAATGCATAGCGCTTGTTCATGTTGTACTGCGAAGCCGCGCCATAGCTGCCGCCCTTGATCTCGCCGAAGAAGTCCGGAAAGAAATCTGCGTCGCAGCTCGCGCTGTAAGGCACGACCAGATTGGTGTGCCAGGCCTGCACCCAGCCGCCTGAGGCGGGTGGATCAGCCACCATCACTGCGTACTTCTTGCCGGTCTGGTACGGATCGTCGAGCAGCTCGTGCATGATCTGCGGTTCGTACTCGGTGCCGAAGGAGTCACCGTAGTCACGTTTGAACGCATGCTTGAGATCACTCGGCTGCGTACCTGCATAGTAGAACGCCACCGGCCAGCCACCCGCGGGCGGCGTACCTTCCGGCACCTGCCAGCGCACGGCTCGCGGCACGTAGGCGAAATTGCACCAGTAATAGTTGTAGCGCTTCTGGTGCGTGCAGCTCCAGCCGTTCGCACCTTGCGTGCAGCGATCCGCCGCCGCAGGTGGCGAATAACTTCCGGCACACAGGGCCAGCGCAATCAACGGCAACCCAGACAGCAGACTCAGGATACGCATACGTTCTCCTCCAAATATTGGACTGACTGCTCCCTTAGCTTCAGATCGTCTTTGCGATCGCCGATGTTGCCGAATACTTCAGAAGGTCCAGCGGAACTGGCCGAAGATCATCCGCGGTGGTTCCAGTGCGCCGACGATGACATCCGGCGAGACATCGCCCTGGCGGATATACGTCGTTTCGTCGGTGAGGTTTTCGCCGATCAGCTTGAATGACCAGCCATTGAGTCCGCGAATGCCAAGGCTGAGGCGATAGCGCCAGAAGGAATCCTGGATCTTGCGATCGTCGAGATCGATGTCGAGGTAGGCCCAGGTCTGGTACTCGGCGACGGCGCCGATCTCGATCATCGTGCCGAAGAAATCCGTAACCGGAATCAGGTTCACGCCGAAAGTGCCATTGACGCGAGGCGCGAATGCGAAGGGCTTGCCGCTGGCATCGCAGCGCGCATCGCCATCGCCGTCGGAATCCTCGACACCGGCGGGACAGTCATTGGTCTTGAAGTCCAGATACTCGGTGTCATTCAGGCCCACCGCCGCCATCAGGCGCAGCCAATCGGTTGCCAGCCACACCACATCGCCTTCAAGGCCCTGCGCTCGTGCGGTCGCGGCGTTTTCAACCTTCGACACGCCCAGCCCCAGCGGCGCGGATTCTGGCTCGCGGGTCAGCACCTGGAAATCGTCGATCTCCATGCGATACAGCGACAGGTTCAACTGCATGCGGCGGTTGAAGAACGTCGACTTCAGGTCCGCGCCCCACTCCGTCGAGTACTCGGGGTCGTAGTTCAGTTCGTCATCGGCGCCGCTGAACGCGAACGCGTTGAAGCCGCCGCTCTTGAACGCACGCGCCCAGTGCACGAACCAGCTCATGTTCGAGGTCGGCTGCCAGTTCAGCGAGATCTTCGGCTGGAACTTGCTGATGCTCTGCGACTCGTCGGCGCTGAATTGCTCCAGGCCCTGCGTCGCCATCAGCACCGAGGTCGGACTGTCGAACACCTGATCCCAGTGCGCACTCTTCTCCTCGCGGCTGTAGCGCGCGCCGAGCTGCAGCGTCCAGTCGGGCACGAAGGTCCACTGCACCTGGCTGAACAGCGCCGAGGTGCGGCTCTGCTGGTCGAAGTACTGCGAATCCTGCTCGTCGGTGATCAGCGGCAACGACGGGATCAGTCCGCCGCCGATGCCGAAGATGCCATCCAGCAGGCCGCCCGTTTCAGAGGCGATCGTCAGATCCAGCAAGGGGCCGGCGTAGAAGTTGAAACGCATGAGGCTGTCTTCGATCGCGGTCTTCTGATAGAAGCCACCGAACAGGATGTCGCTGCTGCCGAGCGCGTTGCCGCCGAGCCCGAACAGGCCGTCGAAGTTCGGCGACATCAGCCGCAGTTCTGCGGTCGTGGTTGGTGAACTGTCCTGACCATTGATGACCAGCGCCTTGGCCGGCGTGAAGTCGACGTCGCCGGTCAACACCGTTTCCATGTCCGAATGACCAGCCAATGCGCTGAGGTTCCATTCGCCGAGCGCAGTGCCCCAATCGAGGACCCAGGTATCGATGCTCGTTTCGCGGCGATCCGGACTGTCCAGCGAGGAAACAAAGTTGCGCGGAATGAAATCCGCATTCGGATCGTAGGCGCGCAGGCGCGACTTGACCGTCTCGCTGGCCTGGATGATCTCGATGCCGGTTCCCAGTGACGTCAGGTCCACGCTCTCAAAGGTGATCTTGATATTGCCGATCGGCAGATTCGGAAACTGCAGCTTGAGGCGTACGCCGTCGCGCAGATCGCCGCGCAGGTACTCGTCCGCCTCCGGAGAAATCTCGGCTGTCGTGTTGTAGACAAAGCCACGGCGATCGTCAGACACCGCAGCGATGCGGAAATTGACAACATCCTCAATCAGCGGGCCCCCGACTGCCGCTTCGAAGCGCTGGCGCTCGTAATCGCCGCCCTGCACGTCGATGAAACCTTCGAGCGTGTCGGTCGGATCGTTGGAGAGCAGATTGAGCAAACCGGCCGTCGTGTTCTTGCCGAAGGTCGTGCCCTGCGGCCCGCGCAGGACTTCGATGCGCTGCGTGTCGAACAGACCCGCCGCAAAGTACTCGACGCGTCCATATGGCACGCCTTCCAGCGCGATGCCGGCCGGCGGCTCGAAAGCCTTGTTGTTGTTGTTGAACGAGAAGCCACGCACGCGCGGCGACGCGAAGAAGCCGGCCTGTTCGACCTTGACGTTGGGCACGAACAGCATCGCCTCGCGCACGTCGGTGATGCCCCAGTCCCTGATCAGCTTCTCGTCGACGACAGAGATCGATACCGGGATGTCCTTGACCGCCTGCACGCCGCGCTTCTGCGCAGTGACGATGATCTCTTCGAGCTGCGCAGTCCTGCTCGGAGGCTCGGGTATCGGTGCGGTCTCCGTGCGCAGGGGATCGACTGTGATCGTCTCAAGGTTCTCTGCCATGCCTGGATCTGCCGACGGCTCAGCCTGGACCGCCGCCGCGTCAGTCTCATCCTGCGCCGCCGATGGCGTAACGCAGGCGACAAACATCGACGAGACCAGCCAGCCGGCCGCTGCCATCACGGTGCCTTGTTTCATTCGCATCTTCTCCTCGGTTGCCGCTTTCGCGGGCACCGCAATGTGTACGGCGACGTCGTTGCGTCGCTTCGGGTCCGTCTATTTCGCGTCGCGCACACCGAGTATCCGCAGCGTGATGTCGCAGTAGCCGCGCGCGATCTCATCCACCGTCTTGCCGCAGTCCGGCGAATACCAGTGCGCAACGCGCAGGCCCATGCCGCCAATCGCGGTCATCGCCAGCATCGGATCCAGCGTGTTGAACGCGCCCGAGCGCACGCCGCGCGCGATGATCTCTGCGAACAGCGCTTCAGATTGTTTGCGGATGGTCAGCGCCGCAGTGGCAGCGGTTTCGGACAGCGAATGCAGCTCTGCATTGGCGACCACCGACAGCATCGAGTACTCGCAGTGCACGCGGACGTGGGCGTCGACCAGCACGACGATCTGCGCGACGGGGTCGGGCTGCGCGGTCAGCAACGCATTGCGCAGCTGGCGGTGATGCGCCTCGTGACCGAGACGGATGATTTCCGCGAGCACCGCTTCCTTGGACGGGAAATAGCTGTATAGCGTCGTCGGTTGCACATCGGCGCGGCTGCACAGATCGCGCACCGAGGTGCCGCCGTAACTGTTTTCGGCGAACAGATGCAGGGCGGCGTCGAGGATTGCGCCGCGGGTTCCAGCGGCCAGATCCTCCGGTAACGCAGTGGTCCGGGTAGCCAGGCGACGGTGCGAATCGAGGGCGGTGATTTTCGCCATACTGGAACGATCGTTAGTGTTTGCTTTGGCCGACCTTATACGGCTACATTGAGCAAAGTCAAATAGAACGTTTGTTATGTCGACAATCAAGATCAAGGACTGGGAGTTGCACTACGAACAGGCCGGCAGCGGCGCGCCGCTGCTGCTGATCCACGGCCTCGGCAGCGGCAGCGCCGACTGGCAGGCGCAGATCGAACACTTCAGTCGGCACTACTCGGTGATCGCGCCGGACCTGCGCGGACACGGGCGATCCGGCCGGCCAGCGCCGCCATATCAGATGAGTGATTTCGCCGACGACCTGATCGCGCTGATGGATGCGCTGTCATTGCCGGATGCGCATGTGGTCGGCATTTCCCTGGGCGGCGGCATTGCGTTCCAGCTTGCGGTGCAGGCGCCGAAGCGCCTGCGTTCGCTGACCATCGTCAACAGCGGCCCGGAACTGATCCCGCGCACCCTGCTCGAACGATTCGCGATCTGGCAGCGCCTCGTGATCGTCAATCTGATGAGCCTGGAA
>JALYJV010000021.1 GCA_030775105.1 Pseudomonadota bacterium
CCCCTAACCCCTCTCCCGCAGGGGGAGAGGGGAACATGCGTCAAAGTCTTTCGATAATCGTCACGTTCGCCACGCCGCCGCCTTCGCACATGGTCTGCAGCCCATAGCGGCCCTTGGTGCGCTCCAGCTCGTGCAGCAGCGTCGTCATCAGCTTGGTGCCGGTGGCACCCAGCGGATGCGACAGCGCAATCGCGCCGCCATTGACGTTGGTCTTCTCGTGCGGGTAACGGGTTTCCTTGAGCCAGGACAGCACGACCGGCGCAAAGGCTTCGTTGATTTCGACAAGGTCGATGTCCGACAGCTTCATGCCGGACTTCTTCATCGCGTAGGCCGTCGCCGGAATCGGCGCGGTCAGCATGAAGATCGGGTCGTCCGAGTACACGCTGATGTGATGGATGCGCGCGCGCGGCGTCAGCTTATAGCGCTTGAGCGCCTGCTCGGAAACGACCAGCACCGCCGATGAGGCATCGCCGGTCTGGCTGGAAACACCGGCGGTGATCGTGCCGCCCGGCGCGAGCGGTTCGAGCGCGGCCATCTGCTCCAGCGTCGAATCGCGCACGGTCTCGTCGATCTTCAGGCCGTTGCATTCGATGATCTCGCGATCGAAGCGGCCTTCCTTCTGCGCGACACGCGCGCGGCGATGGCTCTCCAGCGCAAACTCTTCCATGTCGCGGCGTGAGATGTTCCACTTGTCGGCAATCATCTGCGCACCGGTGAACTGCGACACCGGCTGCGTACCGAAGCGCTCGACCCAGCCCTTGGAGCCGGAGAACGGATCGCTGAAGCCCAGCGGCTTGGCGCAGACCATCGCCGAGCCGATCGGGATCTGCGTCATCGTCTGCACGCCGCCGGCGACGACGACATCCTGCGTGCCGGACATCACCGCCTGCGCGGCGAAATGGACAGCCTGCTGCGACGAACCGCACTGACGGTCGATCGTCACGCCCGGCACATGCAGTGGCAGACCGGCGGCGAGCCAGCTGGTGCGCGCGATGTTGCCGGCGAGCGGACCGATCGCATCGAGGCAGCCGAAGATCACGTCGTCGTAGTCTTCCGCCGGAATCGCATTGCGGCCGACGAGGGTCTTGAGTGCGTGCGCGCCAAGGTCTGCGCCGTGGAGCTGCGAAAGACTGCCCTTGCGCTTGCCGGTCGGGGTACGCAGTGCATCAACGATATAGGCTTCAGCCATGTCTCTGTCCGGTTAGTGGAATATTTAGTATTAGTTTTCAGTTCAGGCAAACGTCTCGCCCGGCCCGACGGACACGCCGTCGGCAAACAGGAACTGCGAGACCCGCGTCTTGTGGAACATGCTGTCGCCCCAGGTCGCGTTCAAGACCCAGGCGCGCTTCATGAACATCTGCAGGTCCGCTTCCCATGTATACCCCATCGCGCCATGCGCCTGCGTGCTTTTGCGCGCCGAGAGCAGTGCGGCTTCACCGGTGAGCAGGCGCGCCTGCGACACGTAGACCGGGGCCTTCGCGTCGCCATGCGCGAGTGCATAGGCGGCACGATGCACGACCGGCTCGGCAAACTCGATCTTCACGGCGACGTCGGCCATGTGGTGCTTGACCGCCTGGAACGAGCCGACCGGCTTGCCGAACTGCTTGCGCTGCGCGGCGTGGTCGACGCCGAGGTCAAGCATGCGCTGCGCGAGCCCAAGCAGCTGCGCGCTGATCGCCAGACCCGCGCGATCGATCACACCCGCCCACAGGCGCTTGCCGACGTTGGCCTTGCACACGCGCGTGGCGTCGCTCGGTGTCCACTTCACGCTGTACAGACGGCGCGACTGGTCGATGCTTTCGTTGGACTGCAGCTGCACCTGATCCGGTGTCAGCGCATGCACTTCGTCTTCGTGATACAGGAACAGCAGATCGGCGTTCTTCGCGTCTGCCACCATCGGATTCATCGGATGGCCGACGGCGATACGTGCTTCGCCCGAGGCAATCTTCGGCAGCCATTCGCGCTTTAGCGACACGTCGGCCGGCAGATGGGTCAGCAGATACACCGCGAGATAGGCCGTCGCGGTCAGCGAATCCGGAATCGCGAAGTAGCCGAGTTCCTGCTGCACCAGCGCCCAGTCGAGATCGCCGAGATTGATGCCGCCGAATTCTTCCGGCACCGAGATCGCGGTCAGGCCCTGGTCGGCGAGCTTGGCGCGCAGTTCCGCGGAACGGCCGCTCTGTGTCGTCTCCCAGATTTCGCGCAGCATTTCCGGTGCCGCTTCCACCATCAGGAACTTGCGGATCGCGTCGCGGAAGGCGAGCTGCTGGTCGTCGTAAGTGAAGTCCATATCAGTGTCCTTACGCGCGAGGGAGGCCGAGCATGCGCTCGGCGATGATGTTGCGCTGGATTTCGTTGGTGCCGGCGTAGATCGGCCCGGCCTGCGCGAACAGGAAGCCATCGAGCCAGTTGCCGACATCGCCGGCATCCGGCGCGTGCGGCATCAGTTCCGCACGCGCACCGAGAATCGCCATTGCCGTCTCGTGCATCAGCAGATCGAGTTCCGACCAGAAGATCTTGTTGGTGCTCGCCTCGGCACCGATGTGGCCGCCCTTGGCCAGACGGCTCGCGGTGCGGTAGGTCGCCAGCGCATAGGCTTCGGCACCCATCCAGCTGCGCATCACCGCATCGCGGATCGCCGGATCGGCATCGGCGCGTTCGCGGTTCGCCATGTACAGATCGACGAGCTGCTTGGCGGTCTGCTGGAAACGGCCCGGCGAACGCAGCATCAGGCCGCGCTCGAAGCCGGCGGTCGCCATCGCGATGCTCCAACCCGCGCCTTCGTCGCCCAGGCGGTTCTCGACCGGCACCTTGACGTCGTCGAAGAATATTTCGGCAAAGCCCGGCAGGCCGTTGAGCTGCTTGATCGGACGGATCGTGATACCCGGCGTCTTCAGCGGCAGCAGCAGGAAGGTCAGGCCATGGTGGCGCTGCGATTCCGCATCGCTACGGAAAAGCCCGAACAGCCAGTCGGCATAGACCGCGCGCGTCGACCACGTCTTCTGGCCGTTGATGACGTAATGACCGTTGTTGCGGATCGCCTTGCAGCGGATCGCCGCCATGTCGGAACCGGCACCCGGCTCCGACCAGCCCTGGGCCCAGGTGTCTTCCGCCGTCGCCATGCGCGGCAGGAAGCGCGCCTTCTGCTCAGGCGTACCGAACTCCATCAGCGTTGGCGCGAGCAGGAACACGCCGTTCTGGTTGACGCGCAGCGGCGCAGCGGCGCGCCAGTATTCTTCCTCGAAGATCAGCCATTCGATCAGGTCGCTGCCGCGGCCGCCCAGCTCCTTGGGCCAGGTCACGGCGCTGAAGCCCTTCTCGCTGAGCTTGCGCTCCCATTGCCGGTGCGCTTCAAAACCCTCCTGGGTGTCGAAGCTTGCCAATGGGCTCGACGGCACGTTCGCCTTCAGCCACTCGCGGACTTCCTGGCGGAACTTGTTCTGTCGATCCGTATATTCAAGTCTCATATCTGTACATCCCTGTACAAGACCGCGCCATCCGTGGCGCGGTCATTCAAAACAAGCAGTTCAGTGCTCATTTGCGATCTCATTTGGTCTTTGCAAACTGGGCATCCCGCTTCTCGACAAAAGCGCGGCGGGTCTCGGCTGAGTCTTTTTCCGAATATGCCTGCAGCGTGAAACCCTGCTCCCAGCGATACTTGTCTTCGAGATTGCCGTCCTCAATGCCGTTCAAGGATTCCTTGGCCAGACGGATCATCGCCGGGCTCTTCGCGGCGATCTTCGCGGCAATGTCCAGCGCCGCATCACGCAACGCATCGCGTGCAACGACCTTCTCGACGGCACCGAGGCGATACGCTTCGGCTGCGGTGATCGGCTCGCCGGTGAAATACATCATGCGCACCTTCTGCACCGGGAACAGGCGCTGCAGATGCGCGCCGCCGCCCATCGCACCGCGATCGACTTCCGGCACGCCGAAGGTCGCATCGTCGGAAGCGACGACGATGTCCGCCGCACCGGCCAGACCGATGCCGCCGCCGAGCACGAAGCCATGTACTGCAACGATCACCGGCAGCGGATTGCGGTGCACGGCCTTGAACGAGCGGTAGTTTCCGGCGTTGACCGACACGATGCGTTCCGGATGCGCGTCGAGTTCCTTGATGTCGACGCCGGCGCAGAAGCCGCGCCCTTCGGAGCGGATCACGATCACATGCGCCGCAGGATCGGCGCCGATGCGCTCGATCTCGTCAGCCAGCGCATGCCATCCCGCGTCGTTCAGCGCGTTAACCGGCGGACGGGCGATGACCAGTTCGGCGATGCCGTTGCTCAGCGTGGTGGTGAATCCATGACTCATGATTGTTTCTGCCCTGTACGAATCGCGGCCAGCGCCTGAATGCGCTGATCAGCCTCGACCATGATTGAGGAAATGAGATCGGCCACGCGCGGCAGCGTGGTCAGCACCGAAGCAACCTGCCCGCTCGGCAGCACGCCTTCGTCCGGCTTGCCTTCGACCATCGCGCGCTGGATCAGCACCGGCGCGTTCGCAGCCATCATCGTCTGGATCGCAGAGTCGCCATCCTTCAGCGCGGCGAAGAAAGTCCGGGCCATGTGCGCAAAAGTCATGCCGGTGTGCGCGCGCCAGGCCCATGCGCTGTTCAGCGCTACGAACAGGCGGCGCAACCGGCCGCCGCTCTCCAGCTTGAGCAGATACGGATTGTCGATCATGCGCTGCGGCATGCCGTCGACGGCGGTCGACGCGCGGATCTGCGCCGGATCGTTGACCGCGATGTACTTCTCCAGCGTGGCACGCGGCACCGGCGATTCCTCGGTCATCAGGAAGCGCGTGCCCATCGCGATGCCGGCGGCGCCATAGGCCAGCGCCGCGGCCAGACCGCGACCGTTGTGGAAACCGCCGGCGGCGACGACCGGCACCTTCACCGCGTCGAGCACCTGCGGCAGCAGCAGCGTCGTTGGCACCGAACCGGTGTGACCGCCGCCTTCCTGGCCCTGGATCGTGATGATGTCGGCGCCGAGCTCGACCGCCTTCTGCGCGTGCTTCAGCGCGCCGACAGTCGGCATGCACAGGATGCCGGCGTCCTTGAAACGCCTGATCGTCTTCGCATCCGGACCGCGGCCGTAGCTGACGGCACGCACGCGATCCTTGTTCGCGATCACCGTGTCGATGACTTCCCCGGCATTCGGCTGGAACATGTGGAAGTTGACGCCGAACTGCGCGTTAGTCGCCTTGCGCACTGCGGAGATCGCATCCTTGAGCTGCGCGGTCGACATCGTCGCGGCAGCGAGGAATCCGAAACCGCCGGCATTGCTCGTCGCAGCGACGAGGCGCGCGTCGGCAATCCAGCCCATCGCGGTCTGCACGATCGGATAGCGGCAGCCGAGCGCCTGCGTCAGCGGCGTCTCAAAAGGGTTTGTCGCGTTGCCGCTCATGACTGCGGGTTTCCGTTCTTGTTGGCGGCGGCCATCGTCTTCGCATCCAGACCGGCCAGGTTGTTGCCGGTCATCATCTGGTTATGCGCATGCGCGAAGTGGTGCCAACCGAATGCGCTGTCCATCGCCGCGCGCTTGCCCTGCAGGTCTTCGACATGGTTCAGCGACTGCTTGACCAGCGCCAGCGCGAGGCGCGGCTGCGTGGCAATGCGCGCGGCCATCGCATAGGTCTGCGCTTCGAGCTCGGCGAGCGGCACGACGCGGTTGACCATGCCCATCTGGTAGGCGCGCTCGGCACTCATGCGGTCGCCGAGGAACAGGAATTCCTTGGCGATGCGCGGATTCAGCTCATAACCGTGCGCGAAATACTCGACACCCGGAATGCCCATCTTGACGACCGGATCGCTGAACCAGGCGTCGTCGGCGGCGACGATCAGGTCGCAGACCCAGGCCAGCATCAGGCCACCGGCGATGCAGGCGCCCTGCACCATCGCAATCGTCGGCTTGGGAATGTCGCGCCAGCGCCGGCACATGCCCAGATAGACTTCCTGCTCGCGCACCAGTTGGGCCTCGGCGCCCGGCTTGCCGACATGGTCCGGCCACAGCATCTCGCGTTCGAAGCTCAGATGCGCATCGCGCTCCTGGGTGCCGATGTCATGGCCTGCCGAAAAATTCTTGCCCGATCCGCGCAGCACGATGACCTTCACCGCGTCATCGTCGACCGCACGCCGGAATGCCGCATCCAGCGCGTAGGTCATCTTCGAGTTCTGCGCGTTGTGATACTGCGGGCGATGCATCGTGATGCTCGCCACGCCATCGCACGCCTCATAGAGCACGACGTCAGCAGTCTCGGGCGCGTTGTTCACAGGTGCGTTCATCGCTTCACGATCACCGACGAGCCGTGACCGAACAGGCCCTGGTTCGCGGTGATGCCGACGCGGGCATCAGCGACCTGACGGTTGCCAGCCTGCCCGCGCAGCTGCCAGGTCAGTTCACAGACCTGCGCGAGTGCTTGCGCCGGCACCGCTTCACCGAAGCAGGCCAGACCGCCGGACGGATTGACCGGAATGCGGCCGCCGATCTTGGTTGCGCCTTCGCGCACAAGGCGGGCGCCTTCACCACGCTGACACAGCTGAAGGTCCTCGATCCAGTCGAGTTCCAACGCCGTCGACAGGTCGTAGACCTCGGCGATGCTGACATCCTTCGGGCCGATACCTGCTTCTTCATACGCCTTCTTCGGCAGCGCGGCGCGGAATGATTGCGGTGCGCAGGCGATCGCGGAATCCGTCGCAATGTCCGGCATCTCGATCAGCTCGGACGCGAAGCTCGGCGTCACCGTCGAGATCGCGGCGATGCGCGGCGCGTTCGCCTTGCCGATCTTTTTCGCGTATTCGACGCTGGAGACGATGATCGCCGCCGCGCCGTCGGAGACCGCGCAGACATCCATCAGGCGCAGCGGATCGGCGAGCATCGCCGAGGCCGCGACATCAGCCGCCGTGAACTTCTTGCGATAGCGCGCGTTGGGGTTCTCGAAGCCGTGCTCGGCGTTCTTGACCTTCACCAGCGCGAAGTCGTCCTGTGTGTCGCCGTACATTTCCATGCGGCGCCGCGCGTACAGCGCGAAGTAAGTCGGATTGGTGATGCCGAGGCGGAAGCGCACCCAGTCCGGATCGTCCGGACGTTCACCCGGCGCAGGCTTGAGAAAGCCCTTGGGCGTCGTGTCGGAACCGATCACCAGCGCGACCTCGCATTCGCCCGACAGGATCTTCGAGCGCGCCGCGGCCAGCGCCTGCGAACCCGACGCGCATGCTGCATACGAGGTGTTGACCTGTGCACCCTGCCAGCCAAGCGCCTGCGCAAAGGTCGCGCCGGCCACCTGGCCCGGATAGCCGTTGCGGATCGTTGCCGCGCCGGAGACGAAGCCCACGTCACGCCAGTTCACACCGGAATCCGCCAGCGCTGCACGCACGGCAACGACGCCGTATTCGACGAAGTTCCTGCCCCACTTGCCCCACGGGTGCATGCCGACGCCGAGGATCGCGATGTCGCGGTTGGTGCTCATGCGCCAACCCCGAGTTCAGCTGCGTGTCTCGATACACCCACGCTGACGCGCGGACACTCGACATGAACGGTTCTGTTATGAATTCCCGACAAACCTCCGTTCGTCTCGAGTGCCCGCGTAGCGGGTGTATCGAGAAGCAGGGACTGAATCTGACTGCGCAGGGGACTCACGCTGCCACCTTCCACTTCCACGTCAGCTTGCCATCGTCCAGCGGCTCCAGCACCAGCTCCATCGTCATGCCGGCCTTCAGTGACCGCAGATCCGTGCCGGTCGCAAGCTGGCCGAGCACGGTCATCTTCTCTTTCGCCAACTCCACCGCGGCAATGCCGAAAGGCTGGAACGGTTCGTTCGAGATATAGGGTTCAGGCGGCTGATACACGGTGTTCGTGAACGACCACAACGTACCGGTGCGCGACAGCGGCGTGACTTCGAAGGCCTCGCCATTGCAGTCGGGATTGCGGCAGAAGCCGGTCTTCAGCTGCGGGAAGTAATAGGTGCCGCAGGCCGCGCAGCGATTGCCGAGCAGCGTCGGCTTTTTCTCGTCGAGCGTGAACCAGCCTTCGAGGACCGGTGCGCGCACAGTGTCGGCCGTGGAGCTCATGCCTTGGCGCGAATCCCGGGTGGGTTGTCCTTGATCTGCTTGCCGCGCGCGTCCTTCGGATCGAGCTTGCGGATGATCGCCAGCTGTTCCTGCGTCGGATGCGCGGTCTCGCCCATGTCCGGTGCCTTGAGCAGCGGGAAGCCCGTCGCGGCCTGCACCTGCTCGAACGTCACGCCCGGATGCAGGCTGACGACGCGCACCGCATGATCGGGCCCGCCGAAATCCATCACGCACAGATCAGTGACGATCTGGTGAATGCCCATGTAGTCGTTCTTGACGCCGGCCGGCCAGCGCTCCTTGCGGTAGCCGACCGAACAGACCAGGTCGACTTCCTTCTCGACGAAAACGCGCGTGCCGTGGTTCGGCACGAAGAAGGAATTGACGTGGTTGATGCTGTTGCCCGGAAAGCCACGCAGACCGAGCATCTGGCGCTTCGGTTTTGCAAACTCGCCAATGCAGGAGATGTTGGCCTGACCCCAGCGATCGACCTGCACCGGACCGACCAGCGCGTGGCGCTTGCCGCCCCAGACGTTGTCGAACACGCGCGAGTACGGCATCCAGCCACCATACGTGCGGCCTTCATGATTCTTCGCGCCGATGGTGACGGGCTCCTCGACCAGATAGGCCTCGCCGTCAGTGATCATCAGGCAGGGGCTGTGCGTCAGCTTGGCCAGGCCCTGCGCAATGCGCGGGATGATGCCGATGCCGGTCGCGAGCACCTCGCCCTCCTGCTCCCAGACATCGGCGCAGGCGCAGATCAGCAGTTCGGCAAGGGTGAATTCAGTGTGGGTCGTCATGATCAGAAAACCTGGCGCGGCAATTTCACGATGGCATCGAGTCCACCCACAGCCTGCTGGTATGCCGCTTCGTCGCCGTTGAGGAACTCCTCGGCATACTTGGCCCAGCCGCCTTCTTCCTCGGCCGCCGCGCAGTAACGCTTGATGTGCGTTGCGTCCCAGCCGTAGCCAATACCCTGGATAGCGACGTTGGAAGTCGGATGCGCACCGCCGCGCGCAAGAACGACGCCCTTGACGATGTTGCGTTCGAACGGATTGCACTTGGCATCCTGTTCGTCGGAGTCGATGCGGTCGACCAGTTCCTCGCAGCTGACATAGGCGCGATCGGCCGCACGCACGAACCATTCGTCGAAGAACGGATCCGGCGCGTACAGGCGCGTGTTGCCGAGACGGTCGGACTTGTGCACGTGCACCAGCGCGACGTCGAGTTTGATGGCCGGCATCGCCAGCAGGACTTCACCGTCGGCGTACGGCGAAGTCACCGTGCGCAGGTCCGGATTCACCTTGGTCGGCTGATCGGTTGCGAGACCAATACGCGTCGGCAGGAACGGCAGGCGCATCGCCGCAGCGCGCAGGCCCCAGTGCAGCTGGCCTTCGTCGAGCTCCATCGCCTGGATCGTTCCGGCTTCACGTGCGAGGCGGAAGAACGGCTCGAGCGGGATGAAGTCGAGCGAGACGAAACCGTAGATCAGCTTCCTGACCTTGCCGGCCGCGCACAGCATGCCCATGTCCGCGCCACCGTAGCCGACGATGGTCAGGTCCTTGAGGTTCGAGCGCAGGATCTCGCGGACGATCGCCATCGGCTTGCGCCGCGGACCCCAGCCGCCGATGCCGATGGTCATGCCGTCGCGCAGCGTGGCGACGACTTGCGCCGCCGTCATTTCTTTATTGATTTTCATGTCTGAGCGTTACTGGAACCCAACCGAGAAGTCGTGGCCCCAGATCGAGACCTGCTTGGTCTCCGTGGTCTGCCACGTTGCCGGATCAACCGTGATGCCGCCCCAGCCGTATTCGATCGCGAAGTTGCCCGGCGTGAGCATGTAGAACGAGGTCATGCGGTCGTTTTCATGCTCGCCCAGCGTCGCCATCATCTTGACGTTGTGCTTGACCCGGCGCTCGTGCGCGAGACCGACGTCGGTCATCGTGTTGACCTCCATCATGATGTGCACACAGCCGGAAGGATTCGGCATCTCGGCCAGCGCGATGCTGTGGTGACGGCCAGCGCCGGCGTGCAGGAAGTAGATGCGCATTACCGGCGCATCCGGGCCCGGCTGGAAATTGAACTTGTCGGACAGGCCGAAACCGAGCACGTCCTGGAACAGCTTGAGCGTCGCATCGAAGCCCGGCGCGGCCGGCAGCACGGTATGGCCCATGCCCTGCTTGCCGGTCTTGAAGCCGGCAACGCCGATCGGCGACGTGAACGGTGATTCGCCACCGTTGTAACCCTGCACGAGCTCATGGCGGTTGCCGGCGGGATCGACGAACACCGCGAGGCGATCGAACAGGCGCGACTTGCGCTCGGCATCGGTGCCGTCAACGACGGCGACGCCGGCGGCCTTGAGCGTGCTGACCGTTGCATCGAAATCGGCGCTGCTGGCCACTTCCCAGCCGGAAGCGACGTAACGATCCGTTGCGCCCGGAACGACAACGAGGCGCTGCCGGCGCTCATCCAACTTCAGATACAGTCCGCCGTCCGCCGACGCCGAGGTCGCTGCACCGAGCACCTGCTCGCCGTAGTGCTTCCATTTGCTTACATCGGTGGATTCGGCGACCACGTAGGCCAGCGCTTGAATCTTCATCGGTCTAACCGCCCGGGTTTTATGGGTATGTGGGCATTATCCGAACCGGGCCGGTTTGGAGCTTCATCCGTTGGGGTGAAGAGTCCTTGCCCCAGTAGGCAAAACCCTCGTCCGCTTGCGGGATGCACGCCGGTGCAAAGCGGGCCGATGCTGCGGCCACAGCGCCCTCTCCGGCGGCTGAGACACTTGGGGGCAAGTGGATTGAACGCGAATGATTGGAAGGCTTGGGGCTTGCAGGTCGAGGCGCCGCTGCGCCTCGACGACGTCGAGCGCTTTGATTTTGCGGAAAGCGCCGACCTGGTCGTCGTCGGCCTCGGCGGTGCCGGTGTGGCCGCCGCGCTTGAAGGCGTCGAACGCGGGCTCGACGTTCTGGCCCTCGATCGCTACGACGGCGGAGGTTCCAGCTCCGCCAACGGCGGCGTGTTCTATGCCGGCGGCGGCACCTCGATCCAGCGCGAAGCCGGCGAGACCGACACGCCAGAGGAAATGTACAAGTACCTGAAGCTGGAAGTCGGCGATGTGGTCTCCGACGCGACGCTGCGCCAGTTCTGCGACGAAAGCGTCGAG
>JALYJV010000022.1 GCA_030775105.1 Pseudomonadota bacterium
GGAATCGCCCCGGTCGCAACCTGATACAGCAGAGGCTGGAACAGCTGGAAGTTGCGGTTGTCGAGCAGGGTCACACGGCAGCCGGCGCGACCGAGACGCACGGCGGCATGCAGGCCGGCGAAGCCGCCGCCCACGATCACGACATGATGCAGAGCTGGTTCTGGCATGGGAAAATCAATGTTGCAGTGCAACAACAGACTATCCCGATCCCTGTATAGGGGGCAATCACAGGCACCTGTTAGGGCTGGCCGCGCTCAGACCCCGTTGCGCTGCATCCAGCGGTCGCGCAGAACCCGCTGTGCGACCACAGCAACGTCATGCAGGTAACTCGCGTTGACCGCGCCGCCGATCACGGCACCGATGATAGGCGCGACGCCGGCGGCCTTGCGTTTGCCGAGATTGCTGCCGATCCGCGCCGCCAGCGTTTGCAGGCTGAATTGCGCCGCATCCTTGGCCAGTTCGCGCTCGGCGACCCGTTCAACACCGTCGCGCCAGGCCGCATCGAGCAGCGCATGTCCGCTCTGCAGGGCCGACCACGCGGCCTGCTTCTCCTCGATGCAGTTGGCCGAGGCCAGCGCGAACACGCCGATGACCATGCCGCGCTGCTGCTCGGTCTGCCAGTCTTCGCCATAGCAGTACGCAGTGCGGTGAATGGTGCGCAGCGCAAGCGTCAGCAAGGTCGGCACGTCGGCAACCATGCCGGCCGCGCCGCCGATTCCGAAAGCCGCACCACTGGTGCCGCCGAGCATCATCGCGCGGCGCTCGACCTTGGTCGCCAGTTGATCGCAACTGCGCAGCGGCCAGCCCGACAATTCTTCCAGCGCGGAGACGCCGGCCCAGCGCAGCACGCTGCGGCTGTCCGACACGCGACCCGCCGTACGTTCAAGAGCACGCAAACTTCCGCGCAGCACCGAAATCGGCACCAACTGGCTCGCCGCGTTGGCCGCGACCTTGCCCGGCTTGGCCATCAGGCGCGTACCCCAGTCCGGCGGCGCGGCCAACCAGCGCTGTATCTCTTCACGACGCTCCTCGACATAAGGATCGGGCACGGTGCTGGGCACGATTGCAGTGGTCATTGAATTCCTTGTCACTGTTTGCAGTATTGCAGCCTACGGATTCTGCGCATCGGCTGCTGAACCGCGGTTGACGCGTCCCTTCGCCGCCCCGAAGCTGCGCGCATGTGCCTGATTGCCTTCGCGCTGAACGCGCACCCCCGATATCGTCTCGTCGTCGCTGCCAATCGCGACGAATTCCATGCGCGCCCGACTGCCGCCGCCGCATGGTGGAAGGATGCGCCGGACATCTACGGCGGCCGTGACCTGCTGCAGAACGGCACCTGGATGGCCTGTCACCGCGATGGCCGCTGGGCGGCGGTCACCAATGTTCGGCGCATGGAGCTACCCGACCCAAAAGCGCCGTCGCGCGGCGCCCTGGTTACGGACTTCCTGCGCGGCTCGCGCAGCGCAGCGGACTACGCCGCCGCACTCAGCGCCGATGCATCACGCTATGCCGGCTTCAACCTGCTGCTCGGTGACGCGCCGGGCAGCCACGCCGGAACGGTCTATATCGGCAATCAGTCGGTGATGCCGCCACGCAAGCTGGACAGCGGTATTCACGCCGTCAGCAACGCCAGCCTCGACACCCCCTGGCCCAAGCTGCTGCGCCTACGCGGAACAATGGAACACTGGTCCGCAGCTGGCACCACATCCGCAGACCCGCTGTTCGCCGCGCTCACCGATGAAAAAACGATCAGCGATGCCGAGCTGCCGGACACCGGCGTCGGCCTGGCGCTGGAGCGCCTGCTGTCGACGCCGTTCATCCGCAGCGCCGAATACGGCACGCGCGCCTGCACGATGCTGACGATCGATCACGCAGGCACGCTGCGCTTTGAGGAACGTCGTTTCGGCAGCAACGGCCTTGTCCTCGGCGCGCAGGTGGAGGCCTTCGCGCTGCGCTGAGCTTCAGCGCAGACGCAGTCCTCCATCCACCGGCAACACCGCACCAGTGATATAGGCCGCGTCGTCGGACAGCAGGAAACGCACGGCGCGTGCGACTTCTTCTGCACCGCCGAGGCGACCCAGCGGAATGCGCGCGAGTTCGCGCTGCTGCATCGCGCGCTCGGCATCATCACCGGTTCTGTCGGCCCACAGCATGTGTCCCGGAGCGACGGCGTTGACGCGCACCCTGGGTGCGAGTTCCAGCGCGAGCGATTCGGTCAGCGTCCAGAGACCTGCCTTGGCGGCGAAATACGGCGCGTAACCCACCTGCGGGCGCTGGATCTGGGTATCGACGATGTTGACGACCGCGCCGCGCTCGCCGAAGCGCGCTGCGCAGGCCTGGGTCAGCAGCAGCGGCGCGCGCAGGTTGGAGCCGACCAGTTCGTCGATCTGCGCAGCGGTGATCGTGCCCAGCGGCGTCGGGTAATAGCTCGACGCGTTGTTGACCAGGGCATCGAGCCGCTCCCAGCGAGAATTGGCTTCACGCACGAGCATCTCGATGACCGAAGCATCGTGCAGATCGGCACGATCGCAATGCGCCGAATCCGCGCGGCCGGCGTTGAGCTCCTCTGCCAGGGCCTCGACCTCGGCATACGAGCGATGGGCATGCAGCACGACATTCCAGCCCGCTGCATGCAGGCAGCGGGCGATCGCCGCTCCGATGCGGCGGGCGGCGCCAGTGACCAGCACGACGGGGGCACGATTGTTGGACACGGGGACTCGCTCTCCGGGTAATCTTGCGGTCTTCAACGAGCGAAGAGTGTAACCATTGCAGTGAATGATCTGATCAACGTCATCTGGCTCGGCATCATCGAGGGCATCACCGAGTTCCTGCCGATCTCCAGTACCGGCCATCTGCTGATCGCAGAGCAGTGGCTGGGCCATCGCTCGGACCTGTTCAACATCGGCATCCAGGCCGGCGCGATGCTGGCCGTGGTGCTGATCTATCGCGAGCGCCTGTGGGGCATGGCCTCGAACCTCGGCGACGCCGCACATCGCGACTATCTGTACAAACTGTCGGCCGCGTTCCTGATCACTTGCATTGGCGGACTCGTCGCCAAGAAGCTCGGCTTTGAACTGCCGGAAACACTGACGCCGGTTGCGCTGGCGCTGATTGTCGGCGGCATCGCGATCCTGTTCGTGGAGCGCGCCGCGGCGCGCATGCCGGTCAGCGACACACTGAGCTGGAAGGTCGCGATTGTCGTCGGTCTCGCGCAGATTCTTGCCGCGGTGTTCCCCGGCACGTCGCGCTCGGCAGCAACGATCTTCGCCGCGATGCTCGCCGGCATGACGCTGCGTTCGAAAGCCACCGAGTTCGCATTCCTGGTCGGCATCCCGACCATGTTCGCCGCGACCGGCTACGAGACCCTGCGCCTGATCGGCACGCCAGCCTTCGCCCAGGAAGACTGGACCGCGTTTGCGGTTGGCTTCGTGACTTCGGCCGTGGTCGCCTTCATCGCCGTGAAGTGGCTGCTGGACTACATCCAGACCCACACGTTCACGATCTTTGCGTGGTACCGGATCGTGTTTGGTGCAGTGCTGCTGATGCTGGCATAACCCCTGTGCCTACTCAGCGGAGGCGGTGCCGCGCCAGACCTTGAGCGCATCCACGCGGCGCCGCTGCATTTCCTTGCCAAGCCCTTCTCCGGGAGCGAGGCCCTCGGCGATCAGATCGCGCGCCTGGATCGCGCTGGCGACCTCGCGCGCCGCGCGCAGGTAGTCGGCCTGCGGATAGGCAACGTCTTCAAATCCGAGCCGACCACGCGCATCACAACAGGCCGCCTGCAGCAGCAGCTCGAAACGATCGGCATGCCGAAACGCCTGCGCTCGCTCCAGCAGATCAAGCAGGGTCTGCGGCCGCAGTTCGCGCACGCGGTGGATCAGCAGGTGTTCGCGGGTGTGGACCACCGCAAGCTCGCGGCATTCGTTCGGCGCGCGAATGCGCTGCGACATGACCTCGACCAGCGGCACGCCGCGCTGCTCGTGCATGCGATGCGACGGCCATTCGCTGCGCGGCGTCAGTGCCTTGCCGAGATCGTGCACCAGCGCCGAGTAGCGCACCGGCAGCGTGTAATTCATCGCAGCGGCCACATCCACGCACATCAGCGTATGCACGAGGCTGTCGACTTCCGGATGGTAGTCCGCACGCTGCGGCACGCCGTGCAGCGCGGCCAGCTCCGGCATCACCCGCGCGAGTGCGCCGCATTGCTGCAAGGTCTGGAAATAGGCAGACGGCCGCGCGCTCATCAGCGCCTTCTGCGTCTCCTGCCAGATCCGCTCCGGCACCAGGTGATCGACTTCGCCGGCTTCGACGATCTGCCGCAGCAGCGCCATGGTTTCTTCGGCGACCGTGAAGCCGAGCGGCGCGAAGCGCGCCATGAAGCGCGCAATGCGCAACACACGTACCGGGTCTTCGGTGAATGCGGCGGCGACGTGCCGCAGCTTGCGCGCGGCGATATCCGCCTGACCGTTGCAGGGATCGACGAGATTGCCATCGTCATCCCGCGCCATCGCGTTGATCGTCAGGTCGCGTCGCTGCAGATCCTGCTCCAGCGTCACCTCGGGGCCAGTGTGAAACACAAAGCCCTTGTAGCCGTGGCCGGACTTGCGCTCGGTGCGCGCGAGCGCATATTCCTCCTGTGTGCGCGGATGCAGGAAGACCGGAAAATCCTTGCCGACCGGGCGAAAGCCGGCAGCCTGCATCTGCTCCGGCGTCACGCCGAGCACGACCCAGTCGCGTTCATTGGGCTCCAGGTTCAGCATGGCATCACGCACCGCGCCGCCGACCAGATAGCAGCGCGCGTTCGCGGGCAACATGTCGTCGCGTGTGCTCATGGCGATGAACGCTGCACCGGCCGCAGCAGTGCCGACGGATCCTGCGGTTTGCCCTCGCTGCGCCAGCCACGCACGGCGAAGTTCCACATCACCTTCTGCACATAGCCGCGGGTCTCGTTGTACGGGATGTTCTCAATCCAGATATCGGCTTCGACCGGTTCCGCCGGCAACCAGCGCCGCACCGCATTGGGCCCGGCGTTGTAAGCAGCGGTGGCGGGTGCGAACTGGCCGTCGAAGCGATCACGCATCTCGCGCAGATACGTTGCGCCGAGCGGGATGTTCACTTCGGGACGGAACAGCGCATCGACATCAGGCCGTGCACGACCGCTGCGCTTCGCGACCTCACGCGCGGTCGGCAGCAACAGCTGCAGCAGTCCGTAGGCATTCGATGGCGACTGCGCGCGCGGGTTGAACAGGCTCTCCTGACGCATCAGGCCGTAGAGCCAGTTTGCCGGCATGCCGAGATCACGGGCCGCCGCGCTGATCGGCGGAATGAAGCTATCCGGATAGCTCAGTTCGAGCAGATCGTAGGTGCTCTGGCGCGCAAGCAGCCCGACCGCCTGTATGTGCCAGCCCCACTGCGAAGCGAGGCGCGCGGCTTGCAGGCTCTGCGCTGCATCGAGGTCACGCGTCGCGCGTGCCCATTCCAGATTGGCCCAGCGCTCACGATCACCGAGCAAAAACAATTCCTGCGCCCGGACGAATCCGAGCTGCTGCATCAGTCGCTTCTGGATCGCCGTGTCGTCGACGAAGCTGCGCGCACGCGGCTCATAGCCACGCTGCAGGCGATGCGCGGCCATCAGGCCGTAGTAGCTGTTGTCGCTGGTCAGCGATTCATACAGCGCGCGCGAATCGCGGCCCAGCAACTGCAGGCAGCGCGCACGCCAGTAGGTCCAGCGCGGCTCGGCAGCCTGCGCGGGCGGCATGCGCTGCAGCCAGTCGTAGGCCTGATCAAAGCGGCGATGCCACAACGCGGCGCGCACGCGCCATTCGCGCGCGCGATCATCAAGCACTGCGTCCGGCAGTCTGCTGTAGATATCCAGCGCGTCGACATTTCGATCCAGCGCAAACCCCAGCGCCAACGCGCGCTGCAGCTCACCGCGCTGCTGCTCGGTCAGGCGCGGCGAGAGTTGCGCAAGAGCTCCCTGTGCCCGCTCCGGGGTACGC
>JALYJV010000023.1 GCA_030775105.1 Pseudomonadota bacterium
GGGCTGGGCCAATAGTCTGGCAGCGCAGTCCTGCCGCGCCGCGTACAACCCGGATCCGCTGCGGCGCGAGCGCTACGGCGAAAACATTCTGCGTTCGTCGAGCAGCGGGCCGTATCAGGGCTGGTTGCGTACGCCGGCTGAAGTGGTCAGCCGCTGGCAGGCCGAAGGCGAAAAATATGATCACGCCACGCACCAGTGCCGTGACCGCAGCGGCACGCAATGCGGCCAGTATCTGCAGATGATCTGGGAGCAGACCGAGGTTGTCGGCTGCGGCCGCGCCCGCTGCGAAACCGCCGAAGTCTGGGTCTGCAACTACACGCCGCGTGGCCTGCAGGAAGGGCACAAGCCCTACGGTAATCCGCCACCGACTCCGGAGCCTGAAGTGGTCGTCAATGCGCTGGAATGCAAAGCCGTTGGTCCCGGAGTGGAGTTGCCGGCAGACTGATTCGCGCGCGGCTGTGCGGCGGGACCTGTCTGATTGGCTGGAGTGGGTTCGTGATCTTTAGTGAAGTGCTGGACAGCGTGCGTGCATCCGCTGATGGTTTTGTTGCGGATATCGGTGATGACTGGCTGCAGGGGCGCACCGCTTTCGGTGGACTGCAGAGCGCATTGGCCATTCGCGCACTGCGTCAGGTGATCGGCAACGACATTCCATTGCGCGTGGTCCAGACCACATTCATGGCGCCGGTGCCGGGCGGCGTGGTCCAGCTGCAGCCGCGCGTGCTGCGCGTCGGCAAATCCGCGACCCATGCCGAATGCCGCATCGTGCTTGATGGACAGGTGCTGTGCCTGGTTATTGCCGTGTTCGGCAGCACACGTGAGTCGACCGTGCAGGTCGCACCGGCACGTCCGGAAAAGCCGGCTGCAGAACAGGCCAAGGAACTCCCTTATATCCCCGGCGTTGTGCCGGTGTTTACCCAGCATTTCTCGATGCGCTGGGCCGAGGGCAGATTCCCGTTTACCGGTGCCAGCGATCCGCGCACGGTGATCCACGTGCGCCATCGCGAAGAGCAGACCCTCGGCGAGGGGCATCTGATTGCCTTGGCTGATACCGTGCCGAGCCCGGGACTGTCTTTGCTGAAGAAGCCGGCGATGGCGAGTTCAATGACCTGGACACTGGAGCTGCTTGATCATGATTTCGACGTCGCGCATGACGCCCATTGGCGAATGGACACGGAAGTCACTGCGGCGGCAAATGGGTACATGGCGCAAAGCGCGTCGCTGTGGTCGCCCAAGGGCAAACTGGCGGCGCTGAGTCGGCAGTCCGTTGTGGTGTTCGGCTGAGGCAAGCCGCATAAATCCTGGAGAATGCAATGCGTAAGAAGTCCGTGGTGCTGCGCTGTTTCGTCGGATTGGCTCTGGTCTACGCTTCCTTGAGTACGCACGCGGCTGCTGCAGAAAAGATCATCGACTACAAGATCGATGGTCAGGACTACCGCGGCTATGCCTACTTCGATGACACGATCAAGACGCCGCGTCCGCTGCTGGTGCTGATTCCGAACTGGCTCGGCACGACCGCGGAGAACCGCGAACAGGCTGCGATGATCGCGGGCTCGGACTATGTGGTCTTCGTTGCCGACATGTACGGCACCAAGGCGCAGCCGACCGGGCCGGAAGCCGCGGGCAAGCTCGTGGGTTCGCTGTACGCGAATCGACCGCTGCTGCGCGAGCGTGTGCTTGCGGCCAAGACCACGGCGCTGCGTTCGGTCAAGGAGGCCGGTCTCCCGGCCGATCCGACCCGGATTGCGGCAATCGGATTCTGCTTCGGCGGTGCAACGGCATTGGAGCTGGCACGCACCGGCGATGACATCGCAGCGGCGGTGTCCTTCCACGGCAATCTGTCGTTGCCGGCGGGCAAGGAAGCCGCCGCGCCGATCAAGGCACGCATCCTTGCGCTGCACGGTGATGTCGATCCGTATGTGCCAGCCGAGCAGGTCGACGCGTTCCAGAACGAAATGCGCAGCGCCAATGTCGACTGGCAGCTCGTGCGCTTCGGCGGTGCGGTGCATTCGTTCACCGATGTCCACGCCAAACAACCCGGCAAGTCGCAGTACGACGCCAAGGTCGCCAGCCGCGCATTCCAGATGATGCGGAATTTTCTCGCCGAGGCGTTTGCGTCGCGCTGAGCTTTACTGCAGCAGAGCCGCAATCACCGCCTGCTGCAGCGCCGTCCAGGTTGCGCTGGTCGGTGCGACGGGCTCGAAGTGTCCGGCATTCGTCGTCACGCCGAGCGTGATGCGATCGCCTTTCTTGCGCGCGCTCTCGACGTACTTGAGGACGACATCGGAAGGGACTCGCGCGTCCAGCCCACCGTGCACAAACCATTGCGGAACGCCGAGTGGCAGACGCAGTGTCGGCGCTTTTACACCAACCGGGATCGATGGACAGCCGTCAATCGGTTTGAGCGTGTCGGTGGGCAGGCCAGTGACTGCAGCAAGGCCGATGACCCCTTGCATGGGCAAGGGCTTGTTCGTATAGAGCGCATCCGCCT
>JALYJV010000024.1 GCA_030775105.1 Pseudomonadota bacterium
GCTCGTGACTGTCGCGAGCCGGCCGTCCTTCACGCCCCACAGCAAGGCGTCATGCGGATGCACATCAACCTGCGGCTCAGGCCGATGTCCGGACAGACGCGCTGAACGACCGGTGCGCGTCATCGTGTGCCATTGGTCACGCAGGCGGCCGGTGTTGAGAATCAGCGGCCAGTCGTCGTCCGGTGCGTGCACCGGCTTGCGTGGACGCAATGCGATCAGGCGTGCGCGACCGTCGGCAGTGGAAAACACGCCGTCCGCATAGGGCCGCACTGCCTGCTGTCCCGTACACGGCCACTGCTGCGGTTGCAGGTTCTCGTAAGCCTCGGCACCGATGCCGCGCAGCGCGGCAAGATTGAACAGTCGCGGCGCACGCTGCTGCCCGAACGCCGAAAGGTGCGCGTGCTCGTCAAAGATTTCGTGCACAGCGGTGTAGCTGAACGCATCGGTGTAGCCCATGCGCTTGCCGGCTTCTGCCAGCGCCCACCAGTCCGGCTTGGCATCACCCGGCCATGGCAGGAATGCACGCTGGCGCGAAAGACGACGCTCGCTATTCGTCACCGTGCCGTCCTTCTCACCCCAGGCGAGCGCTGGCAGCAGCAGATCGGCCTCCGCGGTGGTATCGGTATCGCGCAGCACATCAGAGACGACGACAAACTCGCAGCGCCGCAGCGCCTCGCGCGCCTTGTTCGCATCCGGCAGGCTGACAATGGGATTGGTCCCCATGATCCACACCGCCTTGACCTTGCCATCGTGGATCGCATCGAACAGATCCACCGCCTTGAGTCCTGCGCGCTGGGCAATGCGCGGCGACTGCCAGAAGCGCTGCACCAGATCGCGATGCCCGGCGTTGTCGATGTCCAGATGCGCCGCAAGCTGGTTGCTGAGGCCACCGACCTCACGCCCGCCCATCGCATTGGGCTGGCCGGTGATCGAGAACGGTCCGGCGCCCGGCTTGCCGATGCGGCCCGTCAGCAGATGGCAGTTGATGATGCTGTTGACCTTGTCGGTGCCGGCGCTGGACTGGTTGACGCCCTGCGAGAACATCGTGATGACCCGTTCGCTGCGCGCGAACAGCTCGTAGAACTCGCGCAGACCCTTCTCGGTCAGGCCGCAGGTGCGTGCCACGTGTGCAAGGCTGCCGGTGCTGTTCGTCGCCATCGCGATGGCATCGTCCGCGCCGCTGGTATGCGCATCGACGAACGCCTGATCGGTAAAACCCTGCTGATGCAGATGGGCCAGCAGGCCATTGAACAGCCACACATCGGTGCCCGGCTGCACCGGCAGATGCACGTCGGCCGACTCGCAGCTCGCCGTGCGACGCGGATCGACGACGACGATCTGCATCTGCGGCCGCGCCTGCTTGGCGGCAAGCATGCGCTGGAACAGGATCGGATGGCACCACGCCGTGTTGGAGCCGACGAGCACGATCAGGTCGGCCAGTTCGAGATCCGTGTAATCGACCGGCACCACGTCTTCGCCGAAGGCGCGCTTGTGGCCGGCAACGGCGGACGACATGCACAGGCGCGAGTTGGTATCGATGTTCGCCGAACCGACATAGCCCTTCATCAGCTTGTTGGCGACGTAATAGTCTTCGGTCAGCAGCTGTCCGGACACATACAGCGCGACGGCATCCGGACCATGCTGGTCGATGATGCGCGAGAACTGCGCCGCGACTTCATCCAGCGCCGAGTTCCAGCTGACCGCATTCAATGCGCCCTGCGCATCGCGCTGCAGCGGCTCGAGCAGGCGGCCCTGCAGGCCGAGCGTCTCGCCCAGCGCCGAACCTTTGACGCAGAGCCGCCCGGCATTCGCCGGATGCTGCGCGTCACCGGCAACCGTCGCCGATTGTGGGCCTGTCGGTGTTGCGCTGACCCCGCAGCCGACGCCGCAGTAAGGACAGGTGGTCGATATGCTTGTGCTCATGCGGCCTGCGGACTGGCCACGGCATGCGCGTTGGCATAGGACTGCCCGAACAGCAGCGACTTGCGCAGGCGACCGAGATCCTTGTCGGCCGACAGCAGCTCGAAGTACCAGCCCGCATCTCGCGTATCGCCGTACAGCACCGCACCGGCGAGGCGACCGTTCTTGATGACCAGGCGCTTGTAGACGCCGCGCTTGATGTCGCGGAAGACGAGGTCTTCGCAATGCTCGCCGCCTTCGAACTGTCCGGCGGAGTACAGATTCACGCCGGTCACCTTCAGTCGCGTCGCGATCACCGAGCCTTCGTAGCTGGCTTCGGCATCGCCGGTCATGCGTCGCGCCCAGATCGCCGCTTGCTCGTACAGCGGTGCCACCAATCCGTAACAGGTCTTGCGGTGCTGCGCGCATTCGCCGAGCGCGCTGATGCGCGGGTCGCTGGTCAGCAGTTGATCGTCGACGACGACACCGCGCTCGCAGCTGAGTCCGCTGCTGCGCGCCAGATCGGCATTCGGCACGATGCCGGCTGCCATGACGACCAGATCCGCGGGAATCTCGGTGCCGTCGGCAAAACCGACCGCGCGCACGGCGATCTGACCCAGAATCTCCCTGGTCTGCGCCGGCATGTGAAAGCGCAGCCCCTGTTTTTCCAGGTGCGCGCGCAACAGCTCGGACGCCGGCGCATCAAGCTGACGCTCGAGGATGCGGTCCATCAGGTGCACGACAGTCACGCGCATGCCGCGCTTCATCAGGCCATAGGCCGCTTCAAGACCGAGCAGGCCGCCGCCGATGACCACCGCGTAGCGACGGTCCTGGGTCGCCTTGATCATCGTCTCGACATTGGCGATGTCGCGAAAGCCGACGACGCCGGGCAAGTCCTTGCCGGGAACCGGCAGGATGAACGGGCGCGAGCCGGTCGCCAGCAGCAGATGGTCGTAGTGCATCAGGTTGCCGTCGGCCGTGCGCAGCGCCTGCGCCTGCTTGTCGACCTCGACGACCGCAGAACCACGGCGCAGCTCGATGCCGCGCTCGGCGTACCACGATGGCGAATGCGTGATGATGTCCGCCACCTTCTTCTCGCCGGCCAGCACCGGCGACAGCAGGATGCGGTTGTAGGTGCCGTGCGGCTCTTCGCCGAAGACGCTGATGTCATAGCGCTGCGGCGCGCGCTTGTGCAGCTCCTCGAGCGCACGTGCGGCGGCCATGCCGTTGCCGACGATGGCGATGCGTTCGCGGCTCACAGCATCGCTCCGCGACTACCCCTCACCCTGGTCCTCTCCCCGCAAGCGGGGAGAGGGAAACTTGAGGTGCGTTCGCGCATCAGCTGCGTTCCTTGACCAGGATCATGCCGTCGTGCACCAGCACCGGGAACGACGGGATCGTCAGCGATTCGTCTTCCAGGCAACGTCCATCGCGCAGGCTGTAGTGCTGCTTGTAGACCGGCGATGCGACGACCGGCTCGTTGAGCAGATCACCGACGAGGCCGCGCGACAACACGTTGGCCCCAGACTTCGGATCGTGATTGCTCAGCGCATAGACCTGGTCGACGGAACCAGGCTCATCCGTGCAGACACGGAACACCGCAACCTGATCGCTGCCGACCTTCGCGCAGACGCCGGTATTGGCGACGATCTCGTTGACGCGGCAGACATAGGTCCAGCGCGCAACCGGAGCGACGGCCGGCGCCGGAGCCAGCGGGGCTTCGATGATCACGGCGTCACCTCGACGGCAGCCTTGCGCTCGGTCGGCTTGATCGGCCGGATCTGGCCACGCTCGTCGACGAACTGGATGTTGGTGTCGGTTTCGGCGGAGTTGATGAAGTGGCGGAACCGCTTGAGAGTGACCGGATCGTTGATCGCCTTTTTCCACTCGCAGGCGTAGCTGTCGACCAGGCGCTGCATGTCGGATTCGAGCTCGGCGCCGATGCCCAGGCTGTCCTCGAGCACGACTTTCTTGACGTACTCGATGCCGCCTTCGAGGTTGTCGAGCCAGGTGCTGGTACGCTGCAACCTGTCCGCAGTGCGGATGTAGAACATCAGATAGCGGTCGATCATGCGGACCAGCGTCGCGTTGTCCAGATCAGTCGCCAGCAGAGAGGCATGCCGCGGCTTGATGCCGCCGTTACCGGACACGTACAGGTTCCAGCCCTTCTCGGTCGCGATCACGCCGACGTCCTTGCTCTGCGCTTCGGCGCATTCGCGCGTGCAGCCGGACACCGCAAGCTTGAGCTTGTGCGGCGAGCGGATGCCGCGATAGCGCTCTTCGAGCTTGATCGCCATGCTCACGGAGTCCTGCACACCGAAGCGGCACCAGGTGCTGCCGACGCAGGACTTCACCGTACGCATCGACTTGCCGTAGGCGTGGCCGGACTCGAAGCCGGCTTCGACTAGGTCACGCCAAATCAGCGGCAGCTGTTCGACACGCGCGCCGAACAGGTCGATGCGCTGGCCGCCGGTGATCTTGGTGTAGAGATTGAAGCGCTGCGCCACGCGGCCGAGCACGATCAGCTTCTCTGGCGTGATCTCGCCGCCGGGCACGCGCGGCACGACGGAGTAGGTACCATCCTTCTGCAGGTTGGCGAGATAGTAGTCGTTGGTGTCCTGCAGCGACGCGTGCGTCGGCGTGAGAATGTGTTCGTTCCAGCACGACGCGAGGATGCTGCCGATCGCCGGCTTGCAGATGTCGCAGCCACGACCGCGGCCATGGCGTGCCAGCACGGTTGCAAAGTCCTTCAGCTCACCGACGCGGATCAGGTGGAACATCTCCTGACGCGTGTGCGCGAAGTGCTCACAGAGATTGTTGTCGACCGCGACTCCCTGGCGCTTGAGTTCGGCATCGAGAATCTGCTTGACCAGCGTCGAGCAGCCACCGCAGCTGGTCGCCGCCTTGGTGCATTTCTTCAGCGCGCCGATCGTGGTCGCGCCGTCGCTGACCGCGCCACACAGCGCGGACTTGGTGACGTTGTTACAGGAGCAGATCATCGCCGTCGGCGGCAGCAGATCAACACCGAGGCCCTTCGGCGCACTGCCTTCGCGCGCCGGCAGGATCAGGTCTTCAGGATGGTCCGGCAGCGGAATGTTGTTGAGCGCAAGCTGCAGCAGATTGCCGTAGTCGTTCGCGTCGCCGACCAGCACCGCACCGAGCAGGGTCTTGCGATCTGCGCTGATCACCAGCTTCTTGTAATGACCGGCGACTTCGTCGGTGAACAGCACGTTGAGCGCATCCTGGGTCGCGCCGTGTGCATCGCCGATGCTCGCGACATCGACGCCCATCAGCTTCAGCTTGGTGCTCATGTCGGCGCCCGGGAACGCCGCAGCTTCGCCGCGCAGCTCCTTCGCCGCGACTTCCGCCATCTGGTAGCCGGGCGCGACAAGGCCGAAGATCTTGCCGTTCCACAGTGCGCATTCACCGATCGCGTAGATCGCCGGATCGGATGTGCGGCAGCTGTCGTCGACGACGATGCCGCCGCGCTCGCCGACCGCGAGGCCGGCATCGCGCGCAAGCTGGTCGCGTGGACGGATCCCGGCAGAAAACACGATGACGTCGGTTTCGAGATGGCTGCCGTCGGCGAACACCATGCGAT